>JAUWMJ010000262.1 GCA_030613225.1 Desulfobacterales bacterium | reverse complement strand
CAAAAGCTAATAAAGAGTGCATACCGTACTCAGGCCAAGAGACACCATCCCGACCTGGGTGGCGATACTGCCGCATTCAGAAAAATTCAACAGGCTTACGAAGAGCTGGTTTCATGGGCGGAAAGCCCGACATTTATTGAGCGACGCGGATTTCCCGACAAATGGTTTTACGATGGTGACAAAAACAGATGGGTTCAACCAACGCCGCATACAAATATAAAAGAATGATAGCTATTCAGGCAGGTAGCTGTGTTGAGATATTTCACACCGGACTAAAGAAATGATTCACCGCAAAGTCGCAGAGAACGCAAAGAGAATTTTATTTTTTTGTTTACCGCTGAGAGGGCGGTAAACAGAAAACCTCGGAAGCTTCGCTTCGTATAATAGTATTAAAAAAAAAGTCTTAATTTGAGGTGGCCTCACTTGTCTAAACATCGGAGCTAATCGGATTTGATGTGATCTGCCCGAAGGGCTTGTGTTTATTTCTTTTCGCCCTCCCTGCCCGGTTCAATGCGGAGCCTATTTAACCGGGGTCAGCGAAAAGAAATAAGATGAAACCCTCTGCGTTCTCTGTGCCTCGAATGAGCAGAGCGAATGGGCGGTAATAAATACCATGTGAATATGTATATATTTTGAAGGATTAAAAAAATGAAATCAGGAATCATAGGCCTTCCCAGGTCAGGCAAATCTACAGTATTTGAAGCATTAACCAGAAATATTCCGGATGAAGGGCATAAGAGTGAAAGCCGTATCAGCACTATTTATGTGCCGGATAACCGAATAGATGTTCTTAGCGAGATGTATAAACCGAAAAAGACTATTTATGCCCAGGTGGAGTATTTTCTTCCCCGCATGGTGCATCAGGGAAAGGAGACCGCGTCAGGGTAAAATATCTGGACAGGCGTAAGAGATTGTGATGCGCTTATCCATGTAGTTCGTAATTTCGGCGGTTACGGTTTTGATAAGCCGACATCTTACGATGATTTTATTAAACTCGACCAGGAATTGATTATAGCCGATCTTATTGTGATTGAAAAACGCCTTGAACGACTTGAACTGGACAACAAACGGGGAAAAGAGGTAAACCGGGAAGAGCTTTCTCTTTTAAACGAATGCCAAAAAATACTTGAAACCGAAACCCCGTTAAGAAAATACCCGGATCTGGCGTCCGAACATCTTCTAAAGGGGTATGCCTTTGTATCAGGAAGACCGATGCTTGTTTTATTTAACAACGAAGATGACTATGATAAACTGCCTGAACTAAAAGGACTGCAATCTAAGGAAAATTGTATGGTGATACGTGGCAAACTGGAACAGGAACTTGTCCAGATGTCGGCAGAAGAAGCGTCTGAATTTTTAGCCGAGTTCAATATAACCGAGTCCGCCATGGACAGGGTTATAAAGCGGTCTTATGAGCTTTTAAGTCTGATTTCTTTTTTTACAGTAGGTGAAGATGAAGTAAGGGCATGGACCATTAAAAAAGAAACAAAAGCTATTGATGCTGCGGGCGCTATTCATACAGATATTAAACAAGGATTCATTAGAGCGGAAGTACTTTCTTATGAAAACCTTATGGCTGCCGGAACCTTCCAGGAAGCTAAAAAGAAAGGGACGGTAAAGCTTGAGGGAAAAACCTACGAGGTTAAGGATGGGGATATTATTAATTTTCGGTTTAATGTGTAAACTGCGCTGTGAATCATGGTAACTATTCACGGCTTGAAACTTGAAATTGGAAAGTAGAAATTGGGAAAAGATCAAATCACGAAAGCCCGAAAAGACGAAAACACGAAAAAAGAATTAGAGAAAAGTATGTTTCGTGCTTTCGTGATTAAAAATAAAATCAGACATAATTCTACAGCATAAAAGCCAAATTTCCAATTTCTATTTTCTAATTTCAACGTTCCGTAAACGCTTACAGGCATGCCTTCCAATTCAAAACAGATGATGACCATCATTTGCCTTGCGACAAAAAATCTGCCATTTAATTTATCTGATTTCGATTGTGATAAACCATGAAGAAAAAGCCAATTTTAAATTTGAAATCCAAAGACCGAAATCTTGCACAAGTGCAAATGAACAAGACTCCGGCAAACTATCATGTCGGAAGCGAAGAACTTAAAATCGAGCGGGATCGTTATCGGGTATTTATCGAAGATGTTGCTGATGGCTTTTTCGAAACCAACCTTCGCGGAAACTTTATATTTATTAACGATGCCATGTGCCGTATTTTCGGGTTTTCCAGGGAAGAAATCAAAGACCGCAATTTCCGGGAATTCATGGATGAAAAAAATGCACAAGCTGCCTATGAAAGTTTCAACAAGCTCTATCGCAGCGGCAAAGGTGTTACGGACATTATATGGGAGATTAATAGAAAGAACGGACAGCTCTGTATCCTGGAGATTTCTGCTAACCTGATTAGTGATGAAAATGGCGAAAAAACCGGATTTAGGGGCATTGCCCGTGATGTGACCGAAAAGTACATGGCCCAAAAGCGTGCGATTGAGTCCGAGCAACTTGCCAAAAAGCAGTATGAAGCAAGTCGTCGTGCTGAAAGGCGTTACCGCGCATTCCTTAAATTTTTGCCTGATCCGGTCTTTGTTTTTAACCTGGACAGTACGGTTGTTTATTTAAATCCTGCTTTTGAAAAAGTTTTTGGATGGACATTCGAGGAACTGAAGGGCAAGCATATTCCGTTTGTACCTGATTTTTTAAAGGAAGAGACAAGTCAGGGAATTCAACGTATGTTTAAAGAAAAGGTCGTTCAAGGCTTTGAAACAAAGAGACTGACCAAAGACGGCCGTTTGCTTGATATTATAATTGACGGCGCTGTTTTTTTAGATGAAAATAATGAACCGGCCGGGCAGGTTATAACCCTTAGAGATGTAACACATGAAAAACGCATTGCTCTGAGCAATCAAGTCCTGTTCCGAATTGCAAAGGCGCTCCACCACTACCGGGGTTTGGATGGACTTTTGGCTTTTATTACAAAGGAAACGCAAAATCTCATCGCTGTGGAAGGATCATCAGTTATTCTTCTTGATGAGGAGAAAAAAGAGTTTTATTTTTTTGCAGCCACTTATGATGACACGGAAGCAGTAAAAAAGTTTAAAGAGATCAGGTTTCCGGTGGACAAAGGAGTGGCCGGACAGGTTTACAGGACAGGGAAACCATTGATCGTTTCGGATACATCCCAAAGCCCGTATTTTTTTCATGAGGTAGATGAAAAATCAGATTATCAGACGCGAAACATGGTTGACGTCCCCATCAAGATTCAGGACCGGATGATAGGTGTTTTGTGCGCCGTTAATAAAAAGGAAGGGGAATTTGATCAGACGGATGTTGACTTGATGAGTACAATTGCAAATACTGCCGCCCTTCCCATTGAAAATGCCAGGATTAACGAGGAACTTAAGCGTTCATATGAAGAAGTAAAGAGCTTAAACAGGGCAAAAGATCGAGTCATTCATCATCTTTCCCATGAACTGAAAACGCCGATTGCCGTAATATCAGCCTCTATCAGTCTTCTGGAGAAAAGACTTTCAGTTCTTAAAGATCGAAGCTGGGAGAAGATCCTGGATCGAGCGAAAAGAAGCATCAATCGCATCCTTGAAATGCAATATGCGATTGAGGATATTCTTAGGGAAAAAGACTACAAAACATACTACATGCTTTCGGCTTTGCTTGATGTGTGCGCTGATGAACTGGAGGTGCTGATTTCTGAGGAAACCGGTAATGAGGATGCCATTCAAAGGATACGCAGGCGTATTGAAGATTTGTTTGGCCCCAGCGAATCCGTTCCAGAAGAAATAAGGCTTGATGATTTTGTCGAGGATAAGATTGAGAAACTCCGATCCCGTTTTACAAATCGGCGGTGTCAACTGGTAGTCGAAACCGAACCTGTTCAAGCAGTATATATTCCCCCAGATAATCTGGCAAAGATCATTGAAGGCCTGGTTCGTAACGCTGTTGAAAATACTCCGGATGGAAGTATAATAGAAGTCAAGGTAAGTCAGGGCAAAGAAGGGCCTGAATTCGAAGTAAAAGACTTTGGAGTTGGGATAACTGATGAAAACCAGCGACTTATTTTCGATAATTATTTTACAACTTACGAAATTATGAACTATTCTTCCAAAAAACCTTATGATTTTATGGCTGGTGGAAAAGGCTTTGATTTGCTTCGGATAAAGATATTTTCCGAGAGGTATAATTTCAAAACGAAGATGGTTTCCAGCCGGTGTAGTTTTATTCCCAAAGAAGAAGATTTTTGTCCTGGAAATATTAATAATTGTGAGCATATAAAAACCGAAAAAGACTGTTTAAATTCCGGTGGAACTACAATGACAATAAAGTTTCTTCCTGTCGGTCAGCGCTCTTTACTTTCTTAATTGTAAAATTTGCGCTTTTTGTGCTAAAAAATATTCTATTACACTTTGTGAAGCCCTTATGTATATGATACTGGATACTGGATACTGGATGCTGGATACTGGATGCTGGTTTCTGGATACTGGACCTTAAAAAAGGATACTCTTTATTAAATCCAGAATCGACCAGGCTTAGCCTTCGGCTACACCTTGGCAAGGCAAACGAGTATCGAGCATCAAGTATCCAGTATCGAGCATCGAGCATCCAGAAACGTTAATACCAATGATGAAACACATATTCCAAAAAGAAAAACAGGTTAAACTCGATTCCCCGCAGCACTTCTTTCGTGAAATAGAAGTCGAGTTTTTGATACATGAATTAAAAGACCCTGTTGCAATTATTGAAACAGGCGTTCGCACGCTCCTGGAGAAAAGAGATAAATTTGGGACACTGTCATCCCGCCAGGAAAAGACACTGAAACGTATTTTAAGAAACTCCAATAGGGCTCGTGCTATGTTGAATAGTTTACTGGAGATCGGAAGATCTGAAGCGGGCAGTTTTTTCTGTTGTCGTTTTCAGCCTGCAAAGACAGCATACGTTATACTGCTGGATGCTCTGGGAACCATTGGCGGGAATATTTGTGAGGAGTTCAGGACATGCAGTGAAGAAAGAGAAGCTCTTGAATTATTGTCGAGCCACGGGATTTTTCTCGATATTGCACCCCAGGTGACCGATATTGAAATGTATCAGGATGAAACAAAATTCAGGCAGATTGTCGGAAATCTTATAAAAAACGCTCTTCATTACAGGAAAGAGCGGGTCGAAATAAAAGTAGATATTAAAAAAGATCATCTTATTGTTGATGTAATAGACGATGGCCCCGG
>JAUWMJ010000305.1 GCA_030613225.1 Desulfobacterales bacterium | reverse complement strand
AGCTAAAACACAGCAGCCCATTTGCAGTTCCTGCGGAGTCTGCATTTCCATATGTCCGTATTCAGCACCTTCTTTTACCGAAGAAGGCCCTTTTTCAGGCAGGGCCGAGATCAACCCGATTTTATGCAAAGGGTGCGGCCTGTGCGTAGCATCCTGCAGGTCAGGAGCCATTCACCTTAAAGGCTTTGATAATGATCAGATTTTTGCACAGATATTTGCAATGAATGAAGCTGTGTGATGAGTTACTCGTTACTTGTTACTCGTTAAAAAACGAGCAACCAGCAACAAGTAACCAGCAACTTATACTCAGACAAAGCTAATTATCTCTGACCACACCCAAAGGATGTGGTTTTAAAAATTTAATAAAAAGCCTCAAAGTATAAAGGAGAAATAAATGTCCGATTGGGAACCGAAAATCGTAGCGTTTTTATGCAACTGGTGCAGCTACGGCGCTGCAGATCTTGCAGGTGTGGGCAGAATGCAGTATCCGCCGAACATCAGGGTTATCCGTATCCCCTGCACGGGAAGTATGAATCCCAAGTTTGCTCTGGCAGCCCTGCGGGAAGGTGCGGACGGGGTCTGGGTATCCGGGTGACATCCCGGAGAATGCCATTACCTGGAAGGTAATTATTATGCCCGGCGAAAGTTCGTACTCTTTAAAAACCTTATGGAACATATGGGAATCGAACCGGGCCGCATTCATTTTTCATGGGTCTCCTCCGCTGAATCGACCAAATTTGTACAGGTAGTAAACGAGGTCACCGAAGCGGTAAAGGCCCTTGGACCGAACAATCATTTTATAACCAAAGAGGCTAAGGCAGCTTAACATGTTAGGATATATTGATAAAATAAGGCAAATATCTAAAGGGCTACTGGAAAACAAAAAAGTCGATATAATCATCGGTTTTAAAAAGGGAACAATGCCGATGATGAATGAACCATGTATAATAAAAAGCTCTAAGGATGTCGAGAAGCTCGTATGGGACAGCAACTGCGGAATCAACCTGGCAAACTACCTCACCGACAGAAAGGAAAAAATAGGTATTATTGCCAAGGGGTGTGACAGTCGAAATATTGTCACCCACATCATAGAAAACAAGATAAAAAGAGAGCAGCTTGTTATCATAGGGGTGCCGTGCAAGGGAATGATCGACAAGAACAGGATAACCTCCATGTTTGAGGGCGAAATCAAACATGTTACGGAGCAAAACGGTAATGTCATTATAAAAGGCGAAGGCTTTGAAGAAACAGTAAAAAAGGAAGATGTGCTTCAGCAAAACTGCTCTGTTTGTATTCACAGAAACCCTGTTATTTACGATGAACTTGTTGCAGACCTGGTTGAAGAACAAAAGGATGTGGATCGATATGAGGATGTACGAAAAATCGAAGCCATGCCCTCTGAAGAGAAGTGGAATTATTTTGACGATCTTCTTTCAACCTGCATTCGGTGTTATGCCTGCAGAAATGCGTGTCCGCTATGTTACTGCCCCACATGCTTCGTAGACGAGTCGAGGCCCCAGTGGGTGGGCAAAAGCGATGACTCAATAGACATTAGGACATTTCATTTCTTAAGAGCATACCATTGTGCCGGCAGGTGTACTGACTGCGGCGCCTGCGAGCGTGCATGCCCGGTGGGCATAAACATGCGGATGTTCACCAGAAAGCTGGAAAAGGATTGTCTTGAGCAGTACGGCTGGGAAGCTGGCTTGTCCATAGATGAGCGCCCGCCCCTGGATACTTACAGGCCTGAAGATCCGGATGATTTTATAAAATAGTAAACTAACCCGAATTAGCCGATTAGACTGCATGAAGGCGTAAATCTAAAATTTACCGGGAAACCAAAAAACTTTATCACGAAAGCACGAAAGGACGAAAACACGAAAAAAAGGGTGAAAATTTTCGTGTTTTTGTGAATGATTTTAATTTTTTACCATAATGAGTTGGAAACAAAAACGAATTAAGTAAAGGCAAAAGTATGAGAGTCATAAAAATTGACAAAAAAGACTGGGTCGGCGGACTTGAAAAATCAAGAAGTGCTTACCGGTTGACTGCTCCTTTTAAAGAAATAAACAAACAATTTGCCGAATTTAAAGAACTATATAAAGGCCAGGAGCCGGATTTAACAACATTAAATACTGTTATTTCACCTAAATCGATTGCTTTCCCCCAGTCTGAAGTTATGTTTGAATATACTACGGACGAAAAAAGCGAAGATTGTAATCTTTTGAAAAGGCCTGAAAAAAACTATTCTCCATGTGCGGTCATCGGTATTCGGCCTTATGATGCGGCAGCCTTTCTCCTGATGAAGAAAAATTTTGATACAGCCGATTTCAGAGATCCCTACTGGTGTGACGCTTATGAAGCCTGTACATTTATCGGCATGGCGATAAACGATCCTGATAGTACGGACTTCAGTACCAGTACAAAATCAGGCCCCTTTGACGAAAGTGGTCTGGATGTGCTTTTAGTTGACATGAAAGACCACTTCCTTGCAAAAGTTATTACGGACAAGGGAGATGCTTATTTAAAAGCTGCAGGATGGGAAACAGAGGCTGATACCGACGCTGCAATTAATCAGATTGAAGAGCTTAAAAATAAAGCCCAGGCTAAAATTACATCAAAAATTTCCTTTGAAAGCATCGAAAAAAAATCGATCATGGAGCTCTATGAAGCCGACTTTTGGGAAGATGTGGCCTTTGCCTGTATAAACTGCGGAACATGCACATATCTATGCCCCACATGCTGGTGCTTTGACATTCAGGATGAAAATCACGGGTTATCGGGAAAGCGTTTTAAAGACTGGGACAGCTGCATGTTTCCATTATTTACGCATCACAGCTCCGGACATAACCCAAGAGGGACCAAGGTTATGCGGGTCCGCCAGCGGTTCATGCATAAACTGAAATATTTTTTGGACAAGTATGAAGACGGAATTATGTGTGTCGGCTGTGGCAGATGCGTCCGTTTTTGCCCTGTAAATATTGATATTCGCAAAGTCTGTGAATTGATGAACAGTTAAAGGAAAAAATGCCACAAAGACATGAAGACACAAAGAAGTAACTCAGGTTGTGAGGTTCAAGGTTCACAGTTCACGGTTGAGTGTATCCTGAGTGACATGATGAGCTCAGATAACTCATAGTTTATCAGTTTAACAGCTATCAACTCATCTGTTTAACCTTGAATCCCGCTTTCAGCGGGAAACTTTGAACCTGAGTAGAATATATTTTCTAATCTTTTTTCGTGCCTTGGTGTCTTCGTGGCAAAAAAAACCATGTTGAAAGCCCGATAGAGCGTTTTATAACGGAGGTAAGCCTTGCAAAATCCATATTTGCCTTATCCTGTTCGCATTGATGATATTAAGATTGCAACTGAGGATAAAAGTCTTAAAACCTTTAAGTTTGTTTTTACAAACTCGGAAGACGAAGATAAATTTGCCTATAAAGCCGGTCAATTCGCTGAGCTTTCAGTTGCCGGAATGGGTGAAATACCAATAGGGATTGCATCCTCGCCAGTGGAAAAGGGATTTGTCATGTTTACCGTTTTTAAAACCGGAAAGGTGACATCATATCTACATTCCATGAAAACCGGTGATATAATGGGGATACGCGGCCCTCTGGGAAACTGGTATCCCTGGGATGCTCTGAAAGGAAAAAACATTGTTATTATAGGCGGCGGTTTTGCATTTACAACACTCCGTTCATCCATTGTTTACATGCTTCACCCTGATAACCGTAAAAAATTCAATGATATTCATGTTATATACGGAGCGCGTACTCCGGGCATGCTTCTTTACAAGGATGAACTTGCCGACTGGGAAGCACGTGATGACATCAACATGCATATTACTGTTGACGGTACGGATGACCCGGACTGGAAATACAATATCGGGTTTGTTCCGACTATTACCGAACAAAAGGCACCCCAGGGCGATGCGAATACATACGCTATTGTTTGCGGGCCCCCGATTATGATTAAATTTACCCTTCCTGTTCTGGAAAAACTCGGCTATGCGCATGACCACATCATTATGTCACTTGAAAATCGTATGAAGTGCGGTATCGGCATGTGTGGCAGATGTAACATCGGAAAAGAACTTGTATGCAAGGATGGTCCTGTTTTTACTCTGGACGAATTGAACAAAACACCAGGGGAATATTAGATCATTTTTTATGTTTTTTAATATTGACATTGTAAAACCAATAATATAAAAGGACAATCTTAAACACAGAGGAAAGATTAAAGGCAGCAAGCCAAAAATAACGAATATAATAAAGGAGGATGATTAAATGCCGGAGTTTGAATTTGAAGGAAAAACATTTACCGTGGATGAAGACGGGTTTATCGATTCTTATGACAATTGGTGTGAAGAATGGGTCCACTGGGTAAAAAAAGAAGAAGGTATTGAAGAGCTGAATGAAGAACATGAAAAAGTTATTAAGGTTCTTCGTGAGTATTATGAGAAAAACGGAATTGCTCCAATGGTTCGGATCCTTTCCAAGGTTACCGGTTTCAAACTGAAACACATCTATGAGCTTTTCCCGTCAGGACCTGGTAAGGGAGCATGTAAGATGGCCGGTCTTCC
>JAUWMJ010000279.1 GCA_030613225.1 Desulfobacterales bacterium | reverse complement strand
AAATTACGTTTGCTTTTTCTATAAGACGTCTTAAAGATGCTTTGTCATGGACAATCCTGGCGTAGTGCTGTGCATTTACGGCAAGTGGTACAGCATCAACAAGACGTGCAAGATATGTAGCTCCTCCGATCTTTTCAAGCTTATCCTGTTCTTTGAGGATGTTGGAAAGGGTTACAAGATCAACAGGCTCAGTTTTTGCGAACAGATCTGCTATGGCTGAGAAGATTATTTTATGGGCAGTCTTGTAAAAATCTTCGGATGTGAGAATATCAAAAACATCCAGCAACGTATTGTTATCGATAAGAATTGCGCTGAGGATAGATTCCTCTGCCTCAATACTATGCGGTGGCAATTTATAAAGAGAGGGATCTTTTTGATTCTGTGGCTGTTTTTGAAGCATAAGATGGGTTTAAATATTTGGTAACCGTTCACGGGTTCAAAGGTTCAGAGGTTGCATTCTCATCACCACAAATCTGGAACATGGTATTTGGCAATTATCTGGCAAAACCAGCATTTTTTACAAGGACTTCGGGTTTTCAATTTTGTCCCTGACCCTAACCCTGCCTCCGGCTCAGAGGGCCTACGGCCCGGAGGGAACGTTGAACCCTGAACCGTGAACCCTGAATTTTTATTCAGGTACGATTTCAACGGTAATTTCCGGTTCAACTTCCTTGTAAACACGTATAGGAACTTTAAATGTACCGATGGTTTTAATGGGTTCTTTGAGCAGAACCATTCTTTTTTCTATGGAAATATCCTGTTTTTGGAGGGCATCTATAATATCACGCACTGTAACAGAGCCGTAAAGGCGTTCCTCTTCACTGACTTTTGCCGCTATTGTACAAGATACACCTTCGAGTTTTTCAGCCATCTCTTCGGCAATTTTCCGTTCTTTGGCAATTTGCAGGTCGAATTTGACCTTATCCTGCTCAAGCTTTCTGCGATTTTGGGGAGTAGCCAACAAAGCCTTGTTTTGGGGGAAGAGATAGTTGCGTGCATACCCTTTAGCTACTGTAACCTCACTACCGATAATGCCGAGGGAGTTGATTGTTTCTTTCAAGATTATCTTCATTATAACCTCCGCGTATTTTTATGCTATTAGCTTTTCTTTATTTCGAGTTTTCTGAAATTAAACCATATATCAAAAAAACCAAGAATGACAACAATAAGAAGAATTACCTGCTGAATGACAATAAGACTGTAAAGGAAAAACCTGAGAAGTCGTGGAAATTGTTTTTTTTCAAAATGAAAGGATACAATTGCCATACCTTGAAAAAAATATATTGTCATCAGGATTAAAATACCATTTATTCCCATCAGTCGAACAGCTTTACCCGGTATCAGGAGTAAAATACCACAAGCTATAGCGATCCATACAAGATATTCAGGTGTTTTCCATAAGTTAAGCAGCCCAAAGTCAGGATAAAAAAGATTTTTTGTTTTAAGCAGCGGTTTTGCAAGCATCAGACTGGTCCAGATAATAAAAAGAGTTGAAGCTATTGCAAGAGCCGGGATAATTCGAATAAGAACATACTGAAAACTTTCCATGGAACTGGAAATCATGTGAATGTTCTCTTCCGGCATACCAATGTTTTTGTAAAGCTCAAGTGTAAGTTCCAGGTTTTTAACAATATAGGCGGATACAAGAGATCCGACCTGTATGCCGGTTATATTGCTATAAAAAAGAACAACTAAAATCGAGGAAAAAAGCACGACAGTGCATGTATAAATAAACGTTTTTTCAATCGAAAGTTTTAACTCAATAAGTTCACTTAAAACAAAACCAATAAGCAGCAGTTCAATAAAGAAGAAAACATCGAAAGAGAGCCTGCCGAGTACGATAATCAAAGCAATGATTGTAAAACCCGGGACAGCTATTCCGATTTTTCTTCCGAATTTTAAGCGATAGAAAAGTGTGGGCAATGGGACCAGGAAAGTGCAAAAAAAACCCAAAACAGGTGATTTAATCGATACTGCGAATAAAATACTTGTGATTGCAATACCAGTTGCAATGTCCTTAAATACTTCTTTCCGGACGGCTTGAGACACCACCCTTTTCTCCCTTGATGAATTTCATCAATTATAATCCATCGTGCCGACATACGGCAAAAGTGCAACGGTTCGAGCCCTCTTGATCGCATGGGTTAAGGCACGCTGGTGTTTAGCACAGGTTCCGGATATTCGACTCGGGAGGATCTTGCCACGTTCGGTTATAAAGTATTTAAGTGATTTTGGATCCTTGTAATCTATTACAAGGCTGCTGTCTGCACAGAATCGACAAACTTTACGACGATGAAACACCCTTTTTTTTCTTCCGGTATCATTTTGTTTTCGGCGGTGGAAAGCTGCAGCCATTTTATTGCTCCTCTTTATTGATTTCAGTTTCAGTTGTTTCAGTTTCTACTGTTTCAGTTTCAGGAGAGTCGGAAGGAATATGTTCGGTATCAGACTCATCGTCTTTTTCAGACACCTCATCAGTTGCATCTGCTTCTTTTTCGGCTTCCTCAGCTTTTTTTCTGGCTGCTTCAGCTTCGGATTTAGCTTTAGCTTCAGCTTCCGATTTAGCTTTAGCTTCAGCTTCGGATTTAGCTTTAGCTTCAGCTTCGGATTTAGCTTTAGACATTTCTTCCTTTATATTTTCAACGTCAGCATCCTTTTCAAGCAGAACCGTCATAAATTTAAGGATCCTATCATCAATCCGGAAAAACCGTTCCATTTCATCTACAAGAGATCCCTCGCCGCAGTAGTCGATACGAACGTAGTATCCCCGGACTTTTTTCTTTATTTCATAGGCAAGTTTCCTGTTTCCCCATTCGTCCTGCATTATCAGGAACCCGCCCTCTTTGTGGATAAGATTTGTTGTTCTTTCTAAAACTTGGGCCCGATCTTCATCAGAAAGATCGGGGTCAATAATGGTAATAGTTTCGTATCTTCTCATAAAGCCTCCTTATGGATATAAAAGCCCTGATCGAACCCTGAGACCTTTGCAAAACGGCACTTTTTATCCGATTTCTGCGTCAGACTCAAATTTTAATCCTCGAAATATTCAATATATTCCTGTGGTTAAAATTTTCGTCTTCCCCCGCTCAAAGTCCGGGATCTTCGACTTGAACTCGAATAAAAATCACCATTTTTCAAAGGCCTCAACCCTGATGGAAATTGATCAAAGCAAGGAAAAATAAAAAATATTTAGCATTGAAATCAAAATTTATCTAAATAACACCTCAAAAAACGGAATGTCAAGATATAAAAATGCTTTAATTTTAAAAACAGTTCAGTTTTTTTAAACTCAATAGCATTTGTGACGATTTCAGATTTGTGATAAAGATGATATATATTGTTAAGGAAATAATATCATGCCAGAAAAACTATCGTTGAAATACGGTACAGAGAAATTTCAATTTAAACTGCCGGATCATGGAAAGATTCTTGGAATAAATGACCCGGATGCTAAAATAACTACATCGGAGTTTAAAATCAGGATACAGCGGGAGTTGGAACGATTAAGACCCGATTTTTCTGATGTCGCAATTGTGCTTGCAGATAAAACCCGCCTTTGCGGATATCCGCTATTTCTGCCGGTGTTAATCAAAGCGCTTAAAGTGTTCGGGGCGACAAAAGGCAATATAACGGTGTATATTGCATACGGAACACACCCGCGCCAGACAGACAATGAATCTTTTGAGCTTTACGGTGATACATACAAAAATTATCGTTTTGTTCACCACGATTGTCGAGAAAATAATATCTTTACCAAATTAGGGAAAACCATGCGCGGTACTCCGGTTTATATGCGCAGGGATATTATAGGCTCAAGTTTTATTATTACCTTCGGTGCGATTTCACATCACTATTTTGCCGGATATGGCGGAGGACGAAAATTGATTTTTCCGGGTTTGGGCCGAGTGGATGCTATTTATAAAAACCATGGGTTATTTTTAGATAAGCAAAACAGAGCCCTTTCCGTATCATGCCTGCCGGGTCTGCTTGATGGTAATCCTCTTGCAGAAGATTTAGCGGAGTATGAACCCTTTCGTCCGGCAGATTTATCCATCCACGGAATTATTGACAGCAGGGGAAATGTTTGTGATTTATTGGCTGGCAGCGGGAAAGATCATTTTCAGAAAGCATGCAGAGAACACGGGAAAAACTGTGAGATATATACCGATGAAAAATACGACCTGGCTATTGCTTCCTGCGGGGGGTATCCGAAAGATATCAATTTTATTCAAAGTCATAAGGCCCTTCATCATGCTTCTATGTTTGTAAATGATGGAGGGAATCTGATTGTTCTTGCTAAATGCCCAGACGGCATTGGTTCAAAAACCTTTCTGCCGTGGTTTGAACTCGGAACGTGGGAAAAGGCGTTTGACAGGTTATCAAAAAATTACGAAGGGAACGGCGGAACTGCGCTTTCCATGATGTCAAAACTGCGCCGGATTAATATCAGCATGGTGACAGAGCTGGATGACGCTATATGCAAGACTATCGGAGTTGAAAAAATAACAATAAATCAGGCAAAGGAGATTATTGAAAAATTTTCAGGTTCAATTGCAGCCATAACTCATGCAGGCCTGCTGGTGAAAAGGGATTTGCTTTGACATTAGTCGAGCTTTTTACGAATTTATCACTCAGTAGTATATCAATATTTTAAGATAGATTAAAAGCTGACATAATTAGCAAAAAGTACAACCGTAGTTGTGAGAATTAGGATTAATGATATCACAGGTTTTGATGACCCTTAATTTCGACAAAGAGTTTGGAGACTTCCGGGTTAAGGACTGTTTTTTTGCATAACATATTACAGTAGAATACTTGGTAGTAAAAAGGCGCTTAATGATTAAATTTAAGCGCCTTTGTTACCTTTTTTAAAGAAGTTTATGTAACTTAATAAGATTCATACCATTGATGATTATGTCCAAGGATATGCATCGCTTCCCCCATCCTTAAAGTGGG
>JAUWMJ010000166.1 GCA_030613225.1 Desulfobacterales bacterium | reverse complement strand
CTTACAACACCTGAATCAACCATTATCTCAACGGAAAACCAGTCTGTCTGGTATAGATGGGCGACGGTTGGTGCATTTAAGCTCGGCAGCATGGCAACAACCTTTTCCATTTGTTTTTCAGGAACATTCATTTTCAAACCTACAAGTTTTTCTCCAAGAAGGGCGCCTTTAAGCAAAAGGGCGATCTGCTCAACCTTTTCCCTTTTATCCGGGTCCTTCCAGGCCTGGTGATTGACAATAAGCTGGGTGTTTGTCTGCATCAATTCATGAATAATACGCAGGCCGTGGGCCTTTATGGTACTTCCGGTCTCTGTGACTTCCACAATGGCATCAGCAAGCCCTGATACAACTTTTGCCTCGGTAGCTCCCCAGGAAAATTCAATATTTACATTAATATTTTTCTCTGAAAAATAATTTTTTGTAAATTCTACGAGTTCTGTTGCAATCTTTTTCCCTTCAAGATCTTCTATTTTCTTGATCGGGGAATCATACGGAACGGCAAGAACCCATCTGGCAGGCCGTGCACTTACCTTGGAATAAACAAGATCTGCCAGGATATGCACATCGGAGTTGTTTTCAGCTATCCAGTCCTTGCCTGTAAGCCCGGCGTCAAGTGTGCCGCTTTCGACATAGCGGGACATCTCCTGTGCCCTGCAGATCGCGCATTCTATTGTGTCATCATTTATCTCAGGAAAATAACTTCTACCATTGACGTTAATCTTCCATCCGCAACGTTTGAACAGTGCAATGGTCGCATTTTGAAGACTTCCTTTAGGAAGCCCGAGTTTTAACTTGCCTTTCATTTATTATATACCTCCCTGGGGTCAAAGACCCGTTTTTCAGTTACTTCGACAGCTCCATCTTCAATTTTCTTATAAAAACAGCTTCTATATCCTTTGTGGCAGGCAGCACCGCCGATCTGTTCTACTTTAAAAAGAACCGTGTCATCATCACAATCGATCCTGATTTCTCTGATAATCTGCATATTTTTTGAAGTTTCTCCCTTTATCCACAGTTTTTGCCGGCTTCGACTGAAATAAGTCGCTTTTCCTGTGGAAAGGGTCGCCTCCCATGCTTCTTTATTTATATATGCAAGCATCAATACTTCACCTGTTTCATAGTTCTGGACAATTGCAGGTATAAGCCCGCCTGTTTTCTCAAAATCAAGTTTTATCATAAAAAATAATTCCTTGAAGGTAACTACTAAGGTTCACGGTTCAGGATTTATTGCTTTGAGCTCTTCATCTTTCTTTAACATTGGTTGTTTCGTAAAAAGTATAAAAGCCACTTTTTACGAAACGTTTTAAGTTTTAGGATTTAAGTTTTAACTCCTTGTGAAAACAGATAATATCATTAACATAAAACATAAAACTTAATACCTAAAACCTGATGAATTTGACTTTTTACGAATTCATCAACCTTGAACCTGAGTTACTATAAAATGTCATCCAAGTACCCACAACCGCACATAAAGTCAATTTATTTTTAAATTGCAGGGTAACCGCATTTGGAAATAATGTTACCTTTGAACCTGGTCCGGGGGTTAAAAAATTTTTCTCCAGCCGATATCAACCTATACTGTGCGGGGTGACCTGATATTTCATGATTTTGCGTAAATTATTTAAAAGATGAGATAATCTGTGCATCAAATCATAAATATCGGGTCACTACGATATATCCTGCAAACTTAAAAAGATATCGTCTGGAGAAAAAACCTTTAACCCCCTCCTTGTAAACTGATTAATCTGGTTTATTTTTCCAAATGCGGTTACCCTGTTTTTAAATTGACGGGTATCTTGCTTAATAGATTAAAACCTGATAGAAAAAACCAAACAAAAATTATGATGCAGGAGTGTCACAAGTATGTCTCAACGAAGAAGTACCACTGAAATATTGAAAATGCGTTCCAGGCGCGATGATGGTGGAAACCTGAAGAAAATTCTTAAATATTCCATTTTAGCTGCTGTTATCCTATTATTATCCGGTGCACTTACATCAGTTATAGTTTATTTTTATTTAAGCAAAGATCTCCCTAAAATTTCTTCTTTAACCGATTATCATCCCTCTATAATAACAGAGGTATATTCCGACGACAACAGAAAAATTGCTGAGTTTTATTATGAGCGCAGAGTTGTAGTCCCTTTGTCGGAAATGCCGGCCATGCTGATTGAGGCATTCATTGCTTCAGAAGACTCAAGATTTTATAGGCACAAGGGGGTAGACTTTTTCAGTATTGTCAGAGCCTTTATAAAAAATCTTGAAGCCGGTGAAATTGTTCAGGGGGGCAGCACAATTACACAGCAGGTCACCAAATCGTTCTTTTTGACACCGGAAAGAAGTTATAACAGAAAAATAAAAGAGGCCATACTTGCCTATCGGATTGATAAAACGTTTTCCAAGCAGGAGATTCTTTATTTATATTTAAATCAGATTTATCTGGGACATGCAGCCTACGGCGTGGAGGCAGCTTCCGAAAATTATTTCGGAAAATCCGCTAAAGAGCTAAACCTTGCTGAATGTGCTGTTTTGGCAGGACTGCCACAGGCGCCCAGCCGATATTCCCCCTTCAGATTCCCTGAAAAAGCAAAGCAGCGCCAGATCTACGTTTTAAATCGTATGGTTGCAGAGGGATATATTACGAATATTCAAGCTACCAGTGCCATAAACGTACAGCTTGATATTCAACCGAGGCGGAACTGGTATATTGAAAAGGTTCCTTTTTATACAGAACATGTCAGACGGTATATAGAAAAAAAATACGGTCCTGAAAATTTGTACAGGGAAGGCCTCAAAATCTATACTTGTGTAAATATCGAGATGCAAAAAATTGCACGGGAAGAAATCGTAAAAGGTCTGAAAGCTCTTGATAAACGCCAGGGCTATAGAGGTCCCCTGAAACATCTGAGAAAAGAAGAAATCGAAACATTTTCAAAAGAACTTCAGATCGAATTCGATGAAACTCCCATTGAAAAAGGAAATACAGTAGAAGGTGTTGTAATAAAGGTTGATAATAAAAACGATACAACTACCATCCGGATGGGTAACGCCCGGGGTGTTATTGAACTTGCAGATATGGATTGGGCAAGAAAGCCTAATCCCAAAGTTCCTTTTCGCGCAAAGGCTGTGAAACATCCCGGCAGGGCCCTAAAAGAAGGCGATGTTATACTGGTAAAAGTAAAAGATAAAAATAAAGACAGTGAGTTATGGAGTCTTGCGCTGGAACAGGTTCCAAAAGCCCAAGGGGCTCTTTTGTCTTTAGAAGCTGGAACAGGTCATGTGAAGGCAATGATAGGTGGTCGTGATGCCAGAGAAACCCAGTTTAACAGGGCCATACAATCAAGGCGGCAACCTGGTTCTGCCTTTAAGCCGATAATATACGCTGCAGCAATCGATATGGGGTATACACCGGCAACCACGATAATCGATTCCCCCATCGTGTTTAAAGATGAAGAACAGGATTTAAAATGGAAGCCTAAAAATTATGGAAAAAAATTTTACGGGCCCACCCTTTTTCGAACTGCTCTTGCAAAATCCCGCAATGTCGTAACCATAAAAATCCTGCAGGACATAGGAATAGATTATGCGAGAGATTATGCACGAAAGCTCGGCATTACTTCCAATTTAAGCAGAGATCTTTCAATAGCGCTTGGTTCTTCAGGTGTTTCTCTGCTTGAGCTTGTCAACGCATATTCGGTTTTTAACAATTCCGGTTACCTTGTTGAGCCGGTTTTTATTACAAAAATTATTGATCGGGATGGGAACGTGCTTGAAGAGTCTATCCCGATAAAGGAAAAGGCAATAGAAACGACAACTGCCTATATGATGACCAATCTCCTTGAAGGCGTTGTTCAACATGGAACCGGCTGGAGGGCCAAAGCTTTGGGCAGGCCGACAGCCGGCAAGACCGGGACAACAAACGACCTGTTTGATGCCTGGTTTGTCGGATACACTCCACGTTATATATCCGGTGTGTGGGTTGGATTTGACGAGGAAAGTTCCCTGGGGGTATATGAAACCGGTTCCAAGGCAGCATGCCCGACCTGGCTCGGTTTTATGAAACGCATACTTGATAAAAAACCAGTAAGGATTTTTCAGGTGCCGAAAGGGGTTGTCTTTTCTCAAATCGATGCAGAAACAGGCCTTTTGCCTATACCTGAGTCTGCAGAAACAATTTTTGAATGTTTTAAGGAAGGAACTGTTCCCACCGAATATACCCCAAAACCCGGTTCGATTACCGAGCCGGAACATTTCTATAAGATGGATATGTAAGTATCAAATTCCCAAATAGGCCTCTCGTATGTCAGGTGATCCCTTTATTTCTTCAGGTGTTCCTTTTGCTTTGATTATACCTTCATGCATAATGTAAACATAGTCAGAAGCATTTAGGGAGGCATCGGCATTTTGCTCCACTAGAAGGATGGTTAAACCTATTTCAACCTTCATTTTTTTTATAGTCTCAAAAACATGCTGAACCAGTAAGGGTGCCAATCCCTGACTAGGCTCATCAAGCATTATAAGTTTCGGCCTTGACATTAACGCCCGGGCAATAGTCAGCATCTGCTGCTCCCCTCCGCTCAACAAACCGGCTCTCTGTTTGGCTCTTTCCTTAAGGATGGGAAATAAAGAATAAACAATGGATAGGGAATCATCCATATATTTCTTAGCCTCTTTAGGAAAGGCTCCCATTATTAAATTTTCATGAACACTCATTCCAACGAAAAGATGCTTTCCTTCAGGGGCCAGAACAATGCCCATGTCTACTTTTTCATGTGTCGGCGAGTGGGTAACATCCCTTTCTTCGTAGATTATTCTCCCTCCCGAAGGTTCCACAGAACCTAAAATCGTTTGAAGCAGAGTTGTCTTTCCCACCCCATTGGGGCCAAGCAGAGAAGTTATAGAACCTTTTTTGACCTCCAGGCTCGGTTTCCACAATACCTGCATGGATCCATAACCGGACTCAAGATTCTCCACTTTTAACATACTACTCATATCTGTTTTTCCTTCTTCCAAATCTTCAGATCGTTATCTGGACTCATCCGGTGGATGGCCTAAATATACCTCTACGACTCTTGGATCAGTCAAAGCCTCTTCTGTTTTGGCATCCACTAATTTGGCACCCTGATGCATAACCATTACCCGCTCAGCTAATCCTACAACGGCCCTCATAATATGCTCAACCATGGAAACAACCGCAATGTTTTCCTTTTCTTTTATCTCTTTTAGAAACCTGACCATTTCATCAATATCCTTGGGATGCATCCCGGCCATCGCTTCATCCATAAGAAGGAGTTTGGGCTTCATGGCCAGGGCCCTGGCAATCTCCATCATCTTTTTTTCAACCGGGGTCAGGGATCCGGCTTCCTTGTCTTTATGGGCCTCCAAGCCAACAAGCTCAATATAACGATCGGCAATTTCCAGGGAGTCATCTACGCTGACCTTGCCTGCCAGGGAACCAAACATGGCTCCTACCGCCACATTTTCTCGAACGGTGGCTGAGCTGAAAGGTCTGGGTATCTGGAAGGTCCTCCCAAGTCCGAGCGGCGCTCGTTTATAAGCCGCCATTCTAGTGATATCTCTTCCCTCAAAGATTATTTTCCCTTTATCGGGTCGGTAAACCCCGCTGATGACATTGAAAAGGGTTGTCTTTCCTGCGCCATTTGGACCAACTATTGCGATTAATTCTCCATGTTCGATTTCAAGGCTCACATCATTTACCGCTACCAAACCACCAAAGGTCTTTGTTATATTTTCCAGTTTCAATAATGCCATAGCTATATGATATACCTCGCTAAGGGTGTGCCTTTAGTTTTTTGTTTGACAAATCCAATAATCCCTTCTGGAAATACAACGATGATGATAATAATAATTGGTGCAAAAACAAGAAGTTGGAAGCCGGGCAAGACGACAGCTAACCAATATTTAGATAGCCCATAGACAAGTCCTCCGACCACCGGCCCAAGGAGGGTGCCTGCGCCACCCAAGAGAACCACTACAATACACTCAATTGTGTAATGTATGACAAACACATCGCCAGGATATACATGGGCTAATTTGACACCCCAGGCAAAAGCTCCAACCGCTGCCCCGAGTAAACCACTGGTTAAAAAGGCAATGGTTTTGTACTTTGTTGTATTTATTCCCATGACTTTAGCTGCATCCTCATCTTCTCTTACTGCAGTCAGGGCATAGCCGATTTTGCTCCTCATATAATAGATATTCAAGATAGCAGCCAAGGCCGCAATAATAAAGACCGCAACATCTGCCCAGAAGCCAGTTATCTGGTTAGATGTCTCCCTTCCAAATGCCTGTATTAACGCCCCGTAAAATATAATACCGTCAGAGCCACCCCAAATCCTTGCTCCTTCTATAAAGTGCCTGAGCCCCTCATTAATACCTATACAGGCGATGGCAAAATAGGCCCCCCTGAGCCTTAAGGCAATAAATGATTCAAGGAGCGCTGACAAGGAGGCAAGGAACAGGGCCAAAATGAGACCTATAAATATGATTCCTATGCCAAGCCACTCATACTGATGGGTGTAAGATATTCCTAATGCCATTCCATAAGTGCCTAGGGCTATGAAGGTCACATAGCCAAAATCCACATAGCCCGTCATCCCCATGAATATATTCCAGGATTGCCCCAGGGCACAATAAAATGCAAGCAGTGCGACCATCTGCCACATACCCGGTATATAAAAACCGATTAAAAACATGGCGAGGTATACTGCCAACACCGGAATTAATGGATAATATTTAACTATAGTGTTTTTCACCTACTTTTTCCCCAAAAGACCGGTAGGTTTTACTAACAGAAGAAAAAATAACATCCAGAAAGCCAGAGACACTGTCAAAGGGAAAGGGGCTACTCCCGGTATCTGGGCAAACAAGACGTAAGCACCGTTCTCGATGAGGCCGAAAATCAACCCGGCGAAAAAGGCGCCGTAAGGTGAGCTAAGACCACCCAGAACAGCTATGACAAAAGCCTTAAGGGTGTAAACTCCACCCATATAA
>JAUWMJ010000212.1 GCA_030613225.1 Desulfobacterales bacterium | reverse complement strand
GGTGGCAGACGACGAGGGCGTCGATTTCAAATCGCTGAAGTTCAAGGTGGGCGTTTTTGGTGCAGAGCCCTGGAGTGAAAACATGCGCAGGGAGATTGAAAAAAAGCTCGGCCTCGATGCAGTAGACATCTTCGGTCTGAGCGAGATTATAGGACCGGGGGTTGCGGTCGAATGTGTGGAGGCCAAACAAGGTCTCCATATCTTTGAAGATCATTTTATTCCAGAGGTTATTGATCCGGAAACAGGCCAGGTGCTTCCGTACGGGGAACCGGGAGAACTTGTCTTTACCACACTCACCAAAGAAGCCTTCCCGTTGATTCGGTATCGGACACGGGATCTCTCCGTACTGTATCACGAACCTTGCAAATGCGGCAGGACACTGGTTCGCATGGGACGCATCACTGGACGCTCCGATGATATGCTGATCATTCGGGGGGTGAACGTATTTCCCTCGCAGATAGAAAGTGTGCTGATGGCAAGAAAGGATGTGGCCCCATACTACCAGTTGATCGTTGAGCGAAAGGGGCGCATGGACAGCTTGGGGGTGGATGTTGAGATCAACGAAGACGTCTTCTCTGGTGACGTGAAGGACCTTCAGCCCAAAGAACGAGAGATTGAAAAGGATATAAAAGACATGCTTGGGGTCTCGTGCAAGGTTCGCCTGGTGGCACCCAAAACCATACAGCGAAGTGAGGGAAAGGCCGAAAGGGTAATAGACAAACGCAAGCTATAGGAGCCAGTTTCAAAACGTCCCCTTTTACCCAATCTCCGCGTCAGACTCAAATTATAGTCCTCGAAATACATCAAGTATTCCTGCGGTTAGAATTTTCGCCTTCCTTGACCTTGGTGCAAAATTGAACATTTTGAAACTGGCTCATACTGGTTTAATAACATTCATAATGAGTCTGAAGCTTAAAAAAATTTTATTTTCCAACTGGCTGCTTTGCACGATTCTTACCCTGCTTATTATAGGGGGGATGCTGCTTGAGTTTCATCCCATGCAGTTTCTGGAATACAAGGCCTATGATTTTTTTACCGGCCTTCGAAAAAGGGAAATCAGCAGTCAGATTGTACTCGTAAAAATTGACGATAAAAGCATAAAAGATATCGGCTGCTGGCCATGGCCCCGCTCTTATATTGCCGATGTGATCCGCCGTCTTTCAAAGTTTAGCCCTAAAGCATTTGGCCTGCATCTTTTATATCCAGGCCAGGAAATAAATCCAGGACTTATAGAAATTATAAATGTCAGAGGAAGACTTAAAGATGATCCATTCCTGAAAACAAGAAAAAGCCGACTTAAAATTGACCGGATTCTGGCTAAAGCTCAAATGCGGCTTGAGCATGATAATAAATTTACTGCAGCTGTAAAACACGCAGTCAACATAGTTTTGCCTCTGCGTTTTAACATGGGCTCCACAAATGACAATGATGGCTCCGAATTACCAGGTATTTTAATCATTAATTCCCTCGATTTCAGCAAAAACAAGGTAAGCCCGGCAAAACACCCCTATACTTTTGACGATAAGACTATTGTCGCTAATAAAGTTACAACCACCTTCAATCAATTGGCAAGAAGAGCGGGTGCTCTAGGACATATCAATCAGATTATCGACTCTGATGTCGAAATTAGAAGATCACCACTTTTTATCAAATATAAAGAAAGGTATTTCCCTTCCATTGCTCTTCAACTCGCTGCAAAATATGTAGGGGTAGGTATTGACGAAATAAGACCGAATGACGACGGGCTGAGGCTTGAAAACCTGGACATCCCTACTGACGGATATTACCGGATGTTTATCGATTATGGCGGACATGGACAAAAAATTGCCAGTTACTCATTTTCAGATGTTTTTAACGGCAAAGTTCCTGAAGATGCCTTTCATGATAAAATCGTTCTCCTTGGAGTCACCGCAAAAGATATAGTTCCCCTGTTTAAAACAACAGTAAATAATGACGCTTCGAGTGTCGAAATTTGCGCAACTGTTGTTGAGAATATTATTAACAGCAAACATTTTTCCAGACCCACCTGGGCCTTTGCAATGGAAACTATGGTCGTTCTTTATTTCGGCCTGTTTCTTATATTTGTTATTCCCAAGGTAAATCCAAGGGATGGCGGGTTAATACTGAGTATTTTTTTAGTTACCTGGATTGGATTTGCCGTTGTTCTTTTTATGGTATTCGGTTACTGGCTTAAGGTGCTTTCCCCGATTTTTCTGGCTTTCATCGGTTTTTTTATAACAGGATATAAAAGATTTGCAGCGGAAAAACAGCATGAAAGCATGGAATTAAACAAGATGCTGGGTCTGTCGTTTCAGAAAAAAGGTGTACTCGATTTTGCCTTTGAAAAATTTTTATTATGTCCTGTTGAAAACAGAGAAGTAAGAAGCCTGCTTTATGATCTCGGCCTCGATTTTGAACGAAAAAGGATGTTTAAAAAGGCACTTGATGTTTATAACCATATGCTTAAAGTAGGAAAATTCAAAGATATTACTAAACGAATAAAAGCTCTTGAAAGTTTTGGAGAGACAGCCATATTTGCCCCCGGTGCAACCGTGCAGGAAGAAACTTTGTTGCTTAATGGCGCTACGACTAAACCTACCCTGGGACGCTATGAGATAATTAAGGAACTTGGTCAGGGTGCAATGGGGACGGTCTATCTTGGTATGGATCCTAAAATCAACAGGGAAGTGGCTATTAAAACTTTGAAATACGCGGATTTGGATGCCGACAAACTGGCTGAAGTTAAAAGGCGATTTTTTCTTGAGGCGGAAGCTGCAGGAAAACTCTCTCATACAAAAATAGTTACCATCTTTGATGTTGGGGAAGAATATGATATGGCCTACATGGCCATGGAGTTTCTCAAAGGAAAGGATCTGTCCGAATATTGCAGTAAAAATAAATTACTCCGGCCTAAACAAGTACTAAAAGTTGTTTTGTCAGTTTCCGAAGCCCTGGATTATGCGCACCGCAATGGAGTTGTACATAGAGATATAAAACCTGACAACATTATCCTTTTGCAAAACAACAGGGTAAAGGTGGCTGATTTTGGTATTGCCCGTGTTATGACTGCTTCAAAAACCCAGACCGGGGTCATCCTTGGTACTCCCAATTACATGTCACCTGAACAGGTTGCAGGAGCAAAGGTGGATGGCCGCAGTGATCTTTTTTCTCTCGGCGTAGTTCTTTATGAGCTGTTGACCGGGGAAAAGCCTTTTAAAGGGGATAACCTTACCAATCTTATGTATGCCATTTCAAATGCTTCCTATAGGCCATTGTCGGAAATTAAACCGAATCTTCCATCCTGCCTGGAACCAATTATCAACAGGTCGCTGACAAAAAGTATAAAAAAGCGATTTAAATCTGGTGCTGAAATGGGCAAACAAATCCGACTGTGCTTAAATATGATTAAATAAACAGTAAAAAAGTTATTCTTTGCGTGCTTTACGGTTCACGCTTGAAGAGCCCTAACCCTTTGATATCAAAAGCATGATGCCCCAATCCTCAATAGAGAAAAAGCACCAAAACCCTTGAATCCTCGAACCCTTTCCATCAATTAAAATATGCCATGAAAATAGCAATAGCACAAATTAACCCGGTAATCGGCGATTTTAAACATAATTCCCGCAGGATAAAATACTATTCGGACAAAGCAAGGGCACTTTCATGTGACCTGGTTGTGTTTTCCGAACTTACCGTTTCAGGATATCCTCCCAGAGATCTTCTTGAAAAGGATGATTTTGTTGACACAAACATAGCATATTTAAACGACCTTATATCCTCAATAAGCGGCATAGGCGTTATTTGCGGTTTTGTTGATAAAAACCCGGATCATGAAGGAAACAGGCTTTTTAACTCTGCCGTTCTTTTTGAAAACGGCAAAATCCTGCACAAGGTTAATAAGCGACTCCTGCCGACTTATGACATATTTGACGAAAGGCGTTATTTTGAACCCGGCACCAAGGTCGTAAGTTTTCCATACAAGGAACGCAGGATAGGGCTGACAATTTGTGAAGATGTCTGGAACGACAAGGATGCAATTAAAAAAAGAGTGTATCACTTAAATCCTGTATTATTGATGATAGAAGATGGCGCTGATCTGATAATAAATATATCAGCATCTCCTTTTCATGTCGGCAAAAGAGAGTTAAGATGGGATATGCTTGGGTCTATTGCGAAAAAGTACGATGTTCCTCTGGTTTTTGCAAACCAGGTGGGAGGAAATGACAGCGTCCTGTTCGATGGAATAAGCGCTGCTTTTAATCGAAAAGGTAAGATGACTGTCCGGGCAAAAGATTTTGGAGAAGACCTGGTAGTTTTTGATTTAAAAAGGTCTGAGCCTGATAAGCAGAACCTTCATGCAGTTGCAGGCCAGGAAACGGAATCCATACTAAAAGCTCTTATTATGGGGACACACGACTATGTGACAAAATGCGGTTTTAAAAAAGTTGTCGTTGGTTTAAGCGGAGGAATAGATTCAGCATTAACAACGTATATTGCGACCATGGCTCTGGGAAAAGAAAATGTTTCAACAATCTTTATGCCGTCACAATATACTTCTAAAGATAATTATGAAGATACCAAGAGACTTGCTGAAAATCTTGGGATCGAGATTGAAACAATTCCGATTGACGGCATGTTTAAAGAGTTTTTGGAATATACTTCACCTTCTTTCAAGAAAAGTGAGCCGGGCATCGTCGAGCAGAATATACAGGCAAGAATCAGAGGCACTATTTTAATGGCCATGTCCAACAGGGAGGGGAGTATTCTTCTTTCCACCGGCAACAAATCCGAACTTGCAGTCGGGTATTGCACCCTTTATGGCGACATGAACGGAGGGTTGGCAGTAATTTCCGATGTTCCCAAAACAGTAGTTTATGACCTTGCCCGTTTTATAAATGCTGAAAAAGAATATATTCCATCCAGAATTATTACAAAAGTACCTTCTGCCGAACTCAAACCCGGCCAGACAGACCAGGATGACCTGCCGCCGTATGAAATCCTGGACCCCATACTAAAAGGGTATATTGAAGATTTCAAAGGGACGGATGAACTGGTGAAGATGGGATTTAACAGGGAGCTGGTTGAAGATGTTATATCAAGGGTTGACAGGAACGAATACAAGCGGTACCAGGCAGCACCAGGCCTTAAGGTGACGTCAAAGGCGTTCGGTTACGGCAGGCGTTACCCCTTAGCGCAAAGATATACGCCTGAGCCAATTTCAAAACATCCTCTTTTGTCCGATATCTGCGTCAGGCTCAAATTTTAATCCTCGAAATACTCCATGTATTCCTGTGGTTAAAATTTTCGCCTTCCTTGATCTCGAACAAAATTGAATATTTTGAAACTGGCTCGCCAAAATAGCAATAATCGATTCGCAATAATTCAGTTCTTTAAAAATAGAACACAGATTTGCATAGATTCACACGGGCTTTAATAATGATGAATTCGTAAAAAGTCGTCACTCCGGTGAAAACCGGAGTCCGGACATCGCATAAATACAAAAAATGGAGGAAGTGAGAAAATGCAGAATGTAAAATGGGAAGTTAAAGACGGTAAGCTGACTATTGAGATAGATTTAACAAAAGAGTTTGGCCCTTCAAAATCCGGCAAAACGATAACAGTTGCCAGCACGCGTGGTAACCAGAAAATCGAGGGCACTGATGTTGTAATCGGTTTGAACGTTTACAAATATCCTGAAAATGGATAACATCCACGGTTCAGAAAAATAGTTATCTGAAAGTAATCGTAATCAATATTCGAGACCTCGTTAAGTGGTTGAGAGGTTGAGTGGTTAAGTTGTTGTTTTAACGACTCAACTACTTAACGATATCTGTATTCACACAAAATGAGGGCAAACGGCTTTTGGAATTCACCCAGGAGCCGGATTACACTTGTCTTGGTAATTGGGAAGGAAGAGGAAACCATGAATAGCAAAGTCTATTTTATCGATTTAAGGGCAACATTCAGGGAAAACCTGATCGGAAAACTGGGCAGGCTCC
>JAUWMJ010000025.1 GCA_030613225.1 Desulfobacterales bacterium | reverse complement strand
TATTCATCAGGAGACAAAGAATTTGCACAGGGAACTCAGCACGGTCATGGGCGTTCAAAAACAGAGCCATTAAAACGATGAGAAGTATATTCAGAAGCTCAGCCGTTTCTTCTACGAAGAGAAATCTTCCCACCTTTATTCGATGTAAAACAAGCGGCCATGCCTCTTTCGCCTAACTTCTGTTTGCTCTACCCATACTGATTTTGCTAAATGGCAGTAAGTTAATTGTCAAACATTAATTCCAATTCAAGCTTTGACACCGAGCCTTCACCGAACCTTTCCAATTTTTGAGATAATTACTTTTACTGATTTTTCCACACGGTGGGCAATGTCCATACACTCCTGGCAAATATCAGCATCCGGGTCATAATCGGGAATAACGCTACCAATGGGATATTTAGAAGGCAAATAGATGGTGTCGAGGAGATCACATTCATCATCGGTAATATGTGCCGCCACACCTTTATCCACCAGTACTTGTGCTAATCTGGAGATACTGTGCGTTTTAATGAGTTTGGCGGAAAGTTCCACAAAAACAGCTTTCAACAGCTTTTCAACACATTGCTGAATATTCTGCAGACAGGAATTGAAAAGATTGCTGTCCAGTAAAATTCGGGCGGATTCGAGATTTTCAGCAGCATAATCCAGCCAGGTTTTTGTTTCATTTTTCATATACCACCTCTCCAGTTTCTATTTCCGAGAGAATCGATGCATCATCGGCATTGGATCTTATCGGGAAAATATCAATAGGAATTTTTTTTGAAACCACTCTTGTCATTTTTCTGTATTTCATTGCAAGCTTGATGTATCCTTCAGAGCTTTCCTGGAAAACAGCCACATCCATATCCTGCGGGCTGTCAGAACTTAGAAATGATCCGAAAATAACAACCTTGAGGATATCCTTTTCATCCTTAAAAATGGAAACAAGCTCTTTTTTCAATTCCTGCTTTTCTTCAACCGTAAGCATTCCATTCTCCTTTTTATGGACATTATTCATTCAAAACATGTTTTGCGAGCTCGGAAAACTAAGGACTCGCTCAAAACAATTTCATCTGTGCTGGTGCATCGGCTTTTTTTTGCTTTTTTATTTTTTTCTTTTTGGTTATTCCTTTAGCATGCAGACCGGCTTTGACTTCCTGCTCATGGATTTCGTGGTTTAGTTTTAGCAGGCGCTTCAGGACTTCTTTTCTGGCATCAGGTGAAATTGTGTATCGAATGCGGTCATTTTCAGGCAGATAATCCACTTCATAGAAATCATGGGCAAGGTTTATGTCTATCCAGCCGTAGGCCTTTAGAACCGTTTCATCCATTTGTTTGTGGAACTCTCGAAATTTGAATATATCTTCAAATGTTTCTTCGTAGATTTTTTGTTGTTTACTCACCTTGTTGATATCATCAATAACTAAATTCCTATTATGGAAGAGATTATATATTTTAGTCAGCCCAATTTTTATCTGTGCCATAAGTTTTTTGCGATGTTCAAAATATTTTCGACCAATCAGATTGAGATTATCATTTAGTTTTGAAGCTATATTATGTGGAAAAGGATAATTTCGAATTACATCAACTGGAGCATATATTGGATCAGTTTTCATGGTAGTGCAATATTTCCAAACCCAAGAACTATGTAGATTTGACTGAAGGATTGCAAATTCACCATATGATTCCAAAGCAATAACAGTAAGGTTTGCACTAAAGACTTGATTTTTAACATTAATATCGAAAGCTAATGTTTTGCTTGTTCTAGCTATTAAAATAACTTTTTCAATATCAGAAATCGTCTTGTAAAGATCAACTCCTTTTCTGGCATATTGCCACCATTTTTCTCTATAGTCCTTTTGTTTCTTTTGTTCCCTTTCAATTTTTACAAGTTTCTCAACAATTGAAAAACATTCTGGATATTGTCGACTGCAAACATCTTCTTCCCAATTAAAAAAGTTAATAATCCACCTGCTTGCAGATTGATCAATGGTGTTATTAAGATCTTTGCCATTGAGATATCGGAACAAAATATTTTTATTTTTTGGATTTCTCATAATTAAGTCGTTTGCTTGTTCAGATGTAATAATAAAACCTGTACCAAGCACAACAACGCCTTGAAAACCTATTCTATTATTTTCTAATAAGGAAAATGGATTACCAAAATCCTCCTCGTCGTCTAAATATGAAGTGATTTGATTTACAATATTACTATTTAAAACAAACTTATTATTCCAAATGCCTTTATAAATAGAGACCAGAGATATTTCTACTGCTGCTTTGCCAGGCCATTTCATTGAGGGAACAGCAAATATTATTGAACCATCAACTGTATTGATTTCATGAAGAGATGCCCTACGTGTATCACCTTGTGAAATAGTATTTGTTGAGATTAAACTTTGATAACCCCCACTTTTTATCAATGAAAAAACTCTTCTAAAAAAGTAACCTACAAGATCAATATTTCCCTTAGCAGGAGTAAAATATGTTTTGATAAAGTTTAAAAAATTATCTCCGAATTTTCCACTGATCTTTTTGCCAAGTAAAAAAGGTGGGTTCCCCAAAATACAATCAAATCCTCCTGCCGCAAAAACAACTGGAAACTCCAGAAACCAATTGAAAAACCTTTTTTTTGCTGAAACACCTCCAACCATCCCCGCTTTCATTGGATGAACAACCTTTGTTCCACTTAAATAGTCCAGATACTCTTCATCAGTTACAATCTTTTTAACATTTTCCTCATTTTTCGGTATAAAGAATTGGGCAACTTGAATATCTGCAAGTGTCTTCAAACGGAGCCAGTTAGCTCCAGAAGTCATATTTTCATATTCTTTCCGCTTGTATTCTATCTCTTCAATAGTACTTTCCGGGAGCCTGTTAAACCGGTTAAACATCATAGAAATATCTGCAAATGAGCCTTCAACAGTTTCGCCGAAATCAAAATGACGCTGCTTTCTACCCTTCCTTTCTCTCTTATTTCTCTTTGCCAGTTCAGCCCTGATATCCTTGTCATCACCCGGCATCTTTTTAAACGCCTCATCAGCAATCCCATTGTTAAGCTCTTCTTTATACGCCAGACCGACAATGGCATCACCACATTTGATATGATGATCAAGAAAGTTTAAAGGCTCTCCTGGATTATGCGCCTCAAGCCACAGGGCAACCTTGCATAGTTCAACAGCGAGAGGATTCTTGTCCACGCCATAAATGCAGTTTTTTATCACATCCCTGATTGCCAGGCGCAATGGCGCAGGGGAAGGTTGATCTTCCCCTGTCCTGACCTTTGCAAGTTCGGTTCCGATCCTTCTTGCTGCATTAAGCAATATATGCCCGCTGCCGCATGCAACATCACAAACCTTAATGGATAATAAAGCTTTTTCTTTTTCTGATTTTTGGTCGGATGATTTCAGTTTGTCTTTAATTACATAATCCAGAGAATGCTTTATAAGCGGCTGTACAAGTTCATCCGGCGTATAGTGGGAACCGGATGAAGACCGGCCTGACCCTTTAACAAGATTAAACTGATAAACTCCTCCCTGTTTTGTAATCAACGGGTCATATTCAAGCAGGCCCTCATAAACCGATCCGAACTCTTCAACATTCAACGAGGCATAATTCACCCGCATCTTCTGGCCGGTATTCTTATTTATAAATACGCTTAGGTTCCTTAGGCACTCCAGAAGTATTTTGTTATCGAGATTGCACTTGTTCAAAATGCCGATTGCATTATATCCGAACAGGTCGCCGGCTAAGGGGCTCAGCCCCAGATGTTTGCCCTTTATTTCACTCTCAAAAAGATGAAATGTATTTTTAAGAGTAATCCACAGATCATTAAACCTCTGATCAGCAAGATAGAGTTTTTCACAAAGCCTTCTGAGGTGGTTTACGCTGTAATATTCATAATAGATTTCTCTTTTGGTTTTATCCGCATTGGCAGGAAAAATCAGGTTTCTTTCTTCAATAACCATCAAAAATAAAAGCCTGTAGATAAGGCGAAGCTGGTATTGATAAAATTTAGATGCTGAAATTTTCTCATTATCAATTTTTTCCCGGAGGTCTTCATTATCTGCATGTTCCAGAAAACCGTTTGCAAGAGAACGTATGGAAAATTCTACGGCATTACTTAAACCTTCCCGAATTCTTGACCCTGAATCCAGCGCGTCCTGATGATATTTTTCAATCAGGCTCTCTGCGCCCATATCCGTTTTTACAGGCATGCGGCTTGAATGGAGAAGGCGATACATGATGGCAAAGTCCGCATAATGCTCTTCTTCCATCATGGTCTCAAGGTCAAACTCTATAAATGAAAGCTTTATAAGCCTGCTGCTGTCACGAAGAAGCCGTAGATGAATGCCGTTTGTTACTATGGTGTAAAGATGCTCGGTAAGATTTATATATTCCTGTAAAAGGGCATGTGGGGACATGCGGGGTCCGCTGTCTGTTCGCTTTTTATCAAGACTGTCATTGAACCCCACTATATGAATAGGGAATCTGTCAAGATTGGTTACACTGTGGCTGACTGCATATGATTTACCATGAACGGTTTCCGCCTTTGAAAGCTGGGCATCATATCCGAACAATCCGAGCAGGGGGATCATCCAGAATTTTCTTGTTTCCGTGGTTCCGTATTCATGCTCAGCAACTTTTTCTTTTTGCCTTTTGAATATTCTCCACAAATCCTGGGCATCCGCCCATGCCCTTGCGATTTCATCCTTGACCTTTATTTTTGTATCAAAGCCAAAATCTTTGGCAAGCTGGCCGCCAAGTTCCCCCTGTTCGATCTTATCTAAAATATCGGCTGAGAGTATTGCGCCTTCGATGCGTATGGTGGTGTATTTCATTTATCTAAAAAATGCCCCTTTTATAACCTTCCAGCCATTGTTTCCCTTTATTCGTATTTTCGCTTAATGGTCGGTTACGCCTTAATTGCATTAAAATACATTCGGCTTAATTATTGAATAGAGTATAATTCTTTTATAAATAGGCGCTTATAAGCGCCGCATCTACTATTTCTTTTGCTATGGCATTTTCATTCATTTTTTAGTACCTTTGTGGCTTTGCGTGCCCGTATTTGGTTACTTTCTCTTTTACCGTATATCCGATTTTTTTCTTAGGCTTAATTTCTACTGCCAATAACTTATCCAGAGTTTCAAATACTATACGAAACCGCTCTTCGGTGATCTGGTTGAGTTTATCCAGCTCCCTTCTGAAGTCTTCATTATCGAGAATCACCTGGCGGAGTTTTGTAAATGTCCGCATTATTTGTATGTTTACCTGAACAGCTCTTTCGCTTTTTAATACAGAAGAAAGCATCAGTACACCATGCTCTGTAAAAACAAATGGTTTAACACGTAATCCCATTAAATCCTGATTGGAGGTCGCAAATTGCGATCTCCAATTTTTTAATTCCTCTTGTGTTAGTTCAAACATGAAATCTTCCGGAAATCTTTCAATGTTTCTTCGTACCTGTTCCTTTAAACGTCTTGTTTCAACAGCGTAAAGCTCCGCCAGATCCCTGTCCAGCATAACCTTCATATCCCGTATGAGGTAAATCTTACTCGCAATTCTTTCTATAGGTATCATTTTTTTCATTAAGCACCTTTTTAATTCCCTCTGTCCGGCAATAAAATATATACTCCCATTAGATCCATTGGGAGAACAGGCTCAACAACCTTGAATCTTTTTCCGCCCATTATTTTTCTGAACCGCTCATGGGCATCAACCAGGATTTCAGCCCTTTTAAGGGCAATTTTATCAAATTCATTTCTAAGCTCTGAAATGTTTTCCAGCTCATTTTCAAGAAAGCTCGCCTTTGCCTGCTCAGTAATATTTGCGGACGGAAGTACCTGATCCATCAAATGCCTGACTTCATCCTTATCTAAAATATCATTATCAGAAGGGCTGCCCCTGTAGCCCCATAAAAGCATTTCCTCGGCTACAAACTGGTTTTTGCCTTTCTTTTCCTCGATAACGTTTCTGACCCTGAAAAGTAAAAGTGTTGTTTTAATCTTTACGTCTTTGCATTTTATTACGGCTGACCTGGCAGGGCCGTATTCGGTATTACTGCTTAACGCGTTTGCCATAAGATACTGGCAAAGCTGTTCAACAAAAAGATGATTTCGACCAAGATAGATATATCCTTCAGGAGTGGGTGAGAAAAAACTGACCTTGAGCTGTTTTTCCGGAGGGAGAGCGCTTTTTAAAACAGGCGGAAGGTTTATCGTAAACAGTGTATATCCATAGGCTTTTCTGTCTTTTGATATCTGAACTCCAAGGATGTTCATTAACGATTCTGTAACAAAAGACTCAACTGCTTCAGGGTTTCCAATAGCCTCATCTGCCTGTTTGAGGTCCTGCTCGATTTCATTTGCCTTAATGGCATGCTGAGCAAATATGGTTCGTGATGCATGTTCACGGTCTGCTGCCTCTTCAATAGCCTTTGTTGCAATAAGCTCCTTTTGTCTGACTTCATTGACTTCACCGAAATCAAATGTAAGCTGTCTTGCATTGCGCCTTTTTGCCGCAGCTTGTGAATCTGAAATAACAGCCTGGAGAACTGAATCCATAAGGGATTTGCTGTCTTCAGGAAATGGTATGGAAATTCCCGTAGAGCGCCTAATCTCCCGTACTTTTCTTAAAAGGACTTTCAGCACAACTCCGTCTATTGGGTTGTTTGTGCCGTACAAAAGGTATGCCTTAACATTTTCCGACCTCTGGCCGTAACGGTCAATTCTCCCTTCACGCTGTTCCAGGCGGTTCGGGTTCCAGGGAAGGTCATAATGCAACACTGCGGTAAACTGATCCTGAAGGTTTATTCCTTCGCTCATGCAGTCGGTAGCGACAAGAATCTTTTTGGAAGATGATTCCATGTCATCGATTCTTGCCTTCCTGACCTCGTCAGGATCTTCACTGGTAACAACCTGAATATTGATTTTTTTCAAATTTATTTTAAGAATCTCTCCAAGGTAATTGGCAGTTTTGATAAAACGGCAGAACACAACAGGGTTATAGCCCTCTTTCAGCCATTTGCTGACAATTTCCAGTACTCGGGCTGCTTTTAAATCGTGATCTATACCATGAAGTTCTTCCAGCAGCTTTGCAAGTTTATCCAACTTTTTATTTTCAGTGTCTGTCCAGTCTGTTTTATTTATAATTCCGGTGGGTGTATAATCCTTTGCGCTGTCATAATCATCATCTATGATTGGGTTTTCATCTGTTTCAACAGCATCGTCAGTTTCATCAGAAACAGTTTGTTTTTTTACCTTGTTTTTTATCCGGTTTTTTATCATTTCAACGCCTGCAGCAGGGCTTGACATTACACCCCTAAGCAGAGCAAGAGCGGACCAGTATCTTATGCGTTTCCTGCCTTCATGAAGATCACCGCTTCTTGTCAGGCCGAGTGCAAAATCGAGGATATCATCATAAAACTCTGAATACTTTTTTGACAGGTCATACTGAAATTCTCCGGCATCCCGTTTTGGGAAAGGGGTGTCTTCGTTCATCCACTTTTCGACATCAGCCCGCCTTCTCTGAACATAATATCTTGCAAGGTCCCTGCGCTGGTTTTGAGTCGCGCCTGGAAGATCAAGAGACTGATATTCAGGCTGTATTAAACCGAGAAGGGAGCTGAACTGCTCTGACTTGCCACTGTGAGGAGTTGCGGTAAGATACATCATATGCTGGCCGGGCTTTTTTGAAATATCTCTAATGAGTTGATATCTCTGCTGCTGGACGGTCTTTGCTCCTGAAGCCACCGAGCATGTATGTGCCTCATCAACAATAATAAAGTCCGGACATTCCTGAATAAAAACCTGCCTGCGCTGGTCGGATTTTATATAATCAATGGAAATAACCTGGTATGGATAATGGTGAAATACGCTCGTGTCGCCCGGAATTTCCCTGTCCAGCCTTGCCTGTGTGTTTGACCTGATGACAACAGCCTCAATACCGAATTTGTCTTTGAGCTCTGCCTGCCACTGCTCACATAAATGGGGCAGAACAATAACGGCAAAACGTTTTATCTCTCTTCTTTCAAGAAGCTCTTTTAATATTATCAGGGCTTCGATTGTTTTGCCCACACCCACATCATCTGCAATTAACAGCCGTATGGGGCCTTCCTGCTTGAGCGCCATGATAAGCGGAACCATCTGGTAGGAGCGCGGCCTGAATGAAAACTTTGCCAAAGACCTGAAAGGGCCTGCACCGTTTCTAAAGGACAGCCTTGCAGCATTGTGAAGCAGTCTGGCAGAGGCAATATCCCCCAGATCTTTCGCAGAAGGATATGGAAAATTTGCGGACTCGATCCTGTCCTCGGCAAAAGCAAGGGGTAGATAAATACCTGTTATTTCTTCTTCTGACCCGCCAAGCGGCTTTAACAAAACCAGCTTGTCATCATTTGAAGGGAGGACAACCCAGTCCCTGTTTCGGGCTGAAACCAGTGAACCTGCTTTGAATCTCATGGATTTATTTTACCTTTTTAAAAATATCCGGCCTTTTGCCGATTATATCTTCCAATTTATCCTGGTAATAATGCACAAAAACCTGATCCCCTCTGTTCAGAATCGCACTGCGCTGGTTTCTGTCTTTTTTCTTAACTTCAGGCTTATCATGGGGCGTTCCATCGCAAAAAACCCACACATCAGGTTCATAGAAAAAATCAGGCTGGCAGTAAATTCCTTCAACAACTTTCTGGGTGCCATCCGGCAGCTTCAGGCCGTTATCATGAAGATAATTTAGAAATTTAAGTTCGGTTGAAGAATTCGGATCAATACCTTTTAAAAGCTGCTGATACTGCTCTTCATAATCTCCAAATATTTTGCTGGTAATGATTTCAACATCACACACTTTGAGCTTTTCAAGGGCATCTTTAATCTCAAACCGGTTAATCACATCATGATATCGCTGGTTATAATAGTTCAAAAGATCATCATAAGAGGCTTCATCATCATAGTTTTCATCATCAAAGCGGCATATGCTGATCGCTTCTGAAATAACATTTCTAAAAACATCCTTGTCTTCAATAAACTGTGATAAAACACCAAGGCTCCCTTCTGAAGCCTCATAGAGAAAAATATTTGGTTGTGATTCATCTCCCATAAGCTCTGCACCGATCTCTCTTGGCTCAACCTGAAAAACATTCTCAACTGCGCGCTTGAGGGCGTATTGCAAAGTAATAACGCCTGCCGGAGTGAGGGCCAGAGATTTAATCGGCTCAATATAAAGGGCATCTGCCGTATCATATGCGACAAGTTTTATCCTTCTGACCGGTTCAGCTGATTCTGCATTATGATCAAAGGTTTCTTTCTTCCATGCGCCTGTATTTAAGCCCATTAAAAAGCCTTTAGCCTTTGACCGCCGCCATTTATTGTTGATCTGTACCAGACGGGCGCATGGAAGAAAACGTACATATAAGAACTCTTCATCGTCATTTTTAATTTTAGCAGTGCGGATATTATCCAGGCCACCTGCCGGCATGGAAAAGTATGTTTTAATGTCGAATCCGCGGGAGAGCCTCTCTTCCTCTTCACAGGAGATCCTGTCCATTTCCCTTGTGCGGGTTTCAGCCATTTCAAGAAGGTCTGTAAATATTTCCTTATTTTCACCTCCACTGAGCGAAACATTACTGAAAGGACATATTTCATAATCATATTCATCTTCCATCAGGATATAACCTGACTTTGTACTGACCTTTGCAGATTTTAAATGCGATTCCGACTCCTGTGAAAGCAATTGCTCTATCTGATACTTGGAGCCTTTGTGATAAATAATATTACGTGGACCGAACTCTCTTAAAGCAATAAACCTTGGTCGTGATATATATTCTCCTGAATCACCGACAGGAATATATGTTCTCATGGGCAGGCGTGTGAAATTATATCCGGGCAGGAAACCCTCAGATGCAAGATATCGGTAAGGGTAAAATTCCGACAGGCTGCTGTAAGATATTCTGTTTTCAAGAAGATCTCTCTGCCTGATTGCCTGGGCAACATTTCTTTTAGCCTCCTTCATTTCATCGGATGTGCTCAGATACAGGCCGCTTTCTATGATCCTGTTAGCCTCAGAAAGTTGTTTTTGGACGGCAATATATAATCTTCTCCATCTATCCAAAGACCTGTCAAAAGTTTTAGGTGCCAGGTTGATTACTCTGTCTATCCATTCATCATTCAGCCATGACAAAGTTGAAGGCATCCCGGTTCCAATATCATCAATTACTTTTTCAAATGTCAGTTTTATCTCATTTTTTAAATGCTGTCCTAAATATAGCCGCTCCTTTATTTCAGATAACAAAGGGAGATTTTCCTTATCGTCTTTATCAACAAGATCGATCAGATGCTGATTCAGCTCACTTAGTTTTACTTTTGCAAGATATATTGCATTAAGATGTGCCTCCAGCAATTCCTGGTTTGTGAGGTCAATTTTAGGCGGGGCCACAATGCCTGATACAAGATCAGTTGCATGTTTGAAGTAATGGCTGTCATGTGGTGAATACACGGAACAACTTGTAAAGATTAGCGCTGCCTGACCGCTCCTTCCTGCCCTGCCGCTTCTTTGTGCATAGTTTGCAGGGTTGGGTGGGACATTTCTCATATGGACAACGTTTAAATCTGCAATATCAATTCCAAGCTCCATCGTAGGTGAGCAGAACAGGGCGCTGTATTCGCCTGTTTTGAATTTTTCTTCCCTTTCTATCCTGTCTTCATTGCCTATCTGGCCGGTATGCTCCTTGCCAATCAGCTTTTTCCTGCTTCTAAAATCAGTCTGGTATAATTTCTGATAAAAAGTGTTCGGTTTTTGTTCATAACCTTTATATGATCTGATTTTAACATAATCCGGCTTTATGGTTTTGCCATCACCTATCTTCCATATAATCTGGTCAATCCTAAGCTGGTATAGATATGTTTCCTTATTGTCCCTGTTTTTTTCAGTTGTTTCCTTCAGCCAGCCTGCTTCTGTTAGCAGTTTTAGTAATAGTTTTATGAAATTTATGTAAGTTTTATTATTGAAAACGATTCCCTTGAGTTTAGCTTTCTCTTTAAAATATTTCCCCAAAGCACTTGTTGGCCCTATACTTTTCCAGAAAATCCTGGAACCTCTTTTTAACGGTTCATATGCCATTTTGACCGGGGTTGCTATTTTTTCGTTTTCATCAAATTTCCATGGGGATTTTAACCTTTCTTTAATTTCTTTGTATTTCTCATTAATAGCGTTTTGAGTTAAATACTCCTCACTGGACAGTGCATAAGATTTCCTGAAAAATTCCAGAATTTCAGAAACGATATCAGTCCGCTCCTTATGTGAAAGGTCCTCAAGAAATGGCACGCCTTGCCAGCTTTCATCAGACGTACAGTTCTCATTGAGATGTTTGTAGTCAATGCTAAGAAGAGCGCATTGCTCAAGGTTAGGAAGCACAACCCGCCAGCCGCGTCTTAAGTCATAGAGGGCACGATACATTAAATAGTTTTTTAATGCATTTTCATTGTCCTTTATTGCTCCAGGAAATTTTGTTGCGGGATTAGCAGCATATTCTTCCGGAGAAAGATCAAGGGCCTCGAATATGGCCTGATCCAGATTTGTAAAATCCCTCTCTTTGTCTTTAATAAGGGCCTGACAAATTGCTGATCTAAGCTGAACAACTTTTAATGAATCATTGAAATGACCTGACTGAAGGGCGGCATCCTGCCTGTTATCTGTAAAGCTTAATAACTTCTGGTCTTTTGGCTGAAATCCATGCTCCTCAAGTTGAGTTAAAACTGAATATGACAACACTGTTGTTGACGTGATGCGGCCTTCACTGCCCAGCCTTGTGAGTTTCGTTGCTTCATTTGTTTTTGGATCGTATTGCGCCCCGCATGTAGGATCGAATAAAAGCTTTGCCGGCATAAACCAGCCTTCATATTCATATTCGTTTCTGCTTGAAAAATTTCCTTTTTGATCAAAATATATTTTTTGGGGTAATCTGTCCTTATATCTTTTTTGAGGCTTGTAATTACCCGATCTGTCAACTTTAACCCAGGCAGGAGGAAGTTGTTCAAGATCTGTATCAGGATTCCACACATCCGAGCCTTTAATAATATATCCTGAGGTAATGTCTTCTTCATCGCTTAAAATTTCTCTGAACTCACGTGGCCTTAAAACTTCATTATCAAGATCTTTATTCACACAGATAAATTCATGACCTGAAATCCTGGAAAAGACTACCGGAAATAAAGGAATTCTGTTGTCACCATGGCCCTTATGGCTTGCAGGATCGAGACTTATAGTTCGGTCATCAGTATTGTCCAGAGAAACATATACAGTCCCTGTTTGGGATATCAGTTGGTGAACTTTATACGGAAGGTATGTATATCTTTTATCTTCAAGCTTTTCGTTAACATTTGATATCCATCTCAAAAACTTTCTTATCTGTGATTCGCAAAGGCTTACATCGAGACCGGTATCTTCGGCAAGCTGATTTACTATCTGGGAAAACTGCATGGGTTTATGCCTTACGAGCAGACCGCTGTTTTCATCAAGAGCTATTCTGTTTTCAAGCCAGGCGCTTAATGGGAATGTTTTTAATTTTTCTTCCGGGTCATCAGGATTGATTTCTTCCTGTAAGACTTTTACCAAATCTTTTTTACTCGGCAGTTTGCCTTGAAAATCAAAACATCTAATCAGATATTCATTGATAACCTGCTCTTCTGAAAACAGAGTCCCGAACATCTTTGATGCGACCTCAGACACTTTCTTTTTCTGTTCAAAAATTGTACCCTCAGAAACCATAGTGGCTGAAGTGCCTATACATAATATGCTATTAGCCGCCTGTGCTTTAATTCTTCTTATTAAAATAGCTACATCTGATCCCTGTCTGCCTCTGTAAGTGTGAAGTTCATCCAATACAAGGTATTTAAGATTATCAAATATTGAATTTCGGATAATATCTTCTTTTGATCTTGTCAGGATCAACTCAAGCATCATATAATTTGTAAGGATAATGTCCGGGAGTTTGCTCTTTATCCTCTTTCTTTCTTCTTCATCCTCCTGGCCCGTGTATTTTGCAAATGTTATTGGAAAATCCTTACCGGTTGCATTTTTGTAGTTGTCTCTAAATTTTTTTATCTCTTCAGACTGGGAATTAATTAAAGCGTTCATAGGATAAACAATAACCGCTTTAATCCCGGCTCCGGTTTTATTTTGTAAAAGGTAATCAAATATTGTGCCTAAAAAAGTTAATGACTTGCCGGAGCCTGTACCTGAAGTAACGACAAAATCCAAACCCTCGATACCTTTTTTTATTGCTTCAACCTGATGTTTGAACAGATCGTAATTCTTAAAAATATTAGCTATATCCGGATGCAGTATGCCTTTGTCACAAAGGGACTGTGCTGATTCACCTTGTTCAAATGAAGGGTTAAACTGTATTAAAGGTTCAGGCCAGAACTTACCTTGATTTATTTCTGTTTCAACTACTTCTTTTATTCTTTTATCTTCGATATTTATAAAGCTGCTAACAAAATGCTTGTAGTCATCCATTACTTTTTTGTGAATATTAAAAATATCTATGGATTCTTGCATTGTTGTTACTCCTTGAGTAGCTGAGATATTTTCGCCATATTTTGACTTTCCAACTGTAAATAGATAAGGTCATAAAACTATGCATTATTATGGGAGCAGGCCCAGGTTGTCTAATCCATTTTAAATGTCTTAAACAGGATTCCGTGCCGGACCATATCTGCTCCGTGATTTGTGGCTTCTAGAATATCCTGATCAGTCCATCCCAGCTCATGCAGGGCATCCACATCCTTTTGCTCAACCGAATCTGGAGTTTTCACTGCCTTTAGAACAAAGAGAAGCATAGCCTTGTCTTTGTCATTC
>JAUWMJ010000358.1 GCA_030613225.1 Desulfobacterales bacterium | reverse complement strand
TGCTCCCCGCAATCATGCATTTCCCAATCATGCAGATACTCAATTTATAATGACTGCCCGGAAAATTACGGAAGTTCCTGAAAATATTCGTAAGGAAGGGGCCAAAGCCATCACTGTAAAAGATCTCAGATGGGGGCGCTGTGATATTAAAACGGTTCAACTTCTGTATAACGTCCTCGCAAAGCAAAAAGCACTCGATTCAGGTGTCTTTGATGCGATTTTTGTTTCAGAAGATAATATTGTCCGGGAAGCAACAAGTTCAAATCTTTTTATCGTTGCTGACGGAAAATTAATCACCCATCCACTAACGCCTGACATTCTGCCCGGAATCACTCGTGCCAAGGTAATAGAAATTTGCGGTCAACAAAATCTTCAGGTAAGCGAACAGTTCTATAACAAAGAAAAACTTTTAAAATCTGACGAAGTATTTCTTACAGGAACTATTACCGAAGTTCTTTCTATCGTTGAAATTGACGGATTTAAAATTGGAAACGGCAAGGTCGGAACGATTACAATAAAACTTTTTGATGCACTAAAAAAAACAAGCAAATTATAAGTAGCCGTTCACAGGTTCCCCGCCCAGCGGGATTTTCGACATGATTCAACGTTCAGGGTTAGGGGCAAGGACAAAATTGAAGACCCGAAGTCTCGTAAAAAATGCAACCTTGTACCCCTGTCGAAGATCCCGTCTGAAGCGAAGCGGAAGCGGGGAACCTTTGAACCCGTGAACGGTTAAAACTATAAAAATGAATACGTATAATAAAACCAGGCTGACAAAACTGATCCAAGACCATTCTATAGAAGTTACAGACCCGGCAGGACGGCAGGCCCAAGTTTTGGAAGATAATAAGGCGTTAAAACTGGCGGATAAATGTTGTTGCAGTGTTCATAATATTTATCTTGAAGCCATGAACTTGAGGATATATCCTTATCGTTATCTTCGCAACAGAGATGCAATCAGTCTCGATGAACAGATAATTCTTGCAAAATCTAAGGTTGCAATAATCGGAGCCGGAGGCCTTGGGGGACATTTGATTTTATCCCTGGCAAGACTTGGAATCGGTCATCTTGTCATAATCGACCGGGATGTTTTTGATGAAACAAACTTAAATCGCCAGGCGTTATCCAGCACAGAATCCATAGGATTTTCTAAGTCCGAATCAGCAGCCCGCATTATAGGATATATTAATCCCGGTGTCATTATTTCCCCTTTTATAGCAAAAATCGATACATCCAATGCCGATAAATTACTGGACGGCATGAATGTGGTTGTAGATGCACTCGATAATATTTCAGACCGGTTTGTTGTGGAAGAGTCGGCCAAAAGGCTGAAAATTCCAATGGTACATGGCGCTGTTGCAGGCTTTGAAGGCCAGGTGATGACAATTCTCCCGGACGATCCTGGTTTGAAATCTCTGTATGGAAGTGATCAGGGAGAAAGAAATAAAAGAAAAAGCCCTGAAGCAATACTTGGCGTACCGACGATAGCACCATCTTTTATCTCAACACTCCAGACAATGGAAGTGCTTAAAATAATTCTGAAACGGGGTAACCTCTTCAGAAATACTATGGTCCATGTGGACCTTGAAACCGGACAGTTTAATAAGTTCGAGCTCAGTTGATTCAGGTTTTTAAAGCGGCAGAACTTCTGGACGTGGTCAGTGATAATTGGCTTTGCCTGAACAAATCTCAAAGAGTAGGTAAAGAGTGTCTAAAGTGAGCTAAAGTGACTAAAATGCCTAAAGTTGTGGTGTCGCTCTGCTCCATCTCTTTACAAAAATATAATAGACAGAATTCCTCAACTTTAGTCACTTTAGTTCACTTTAGGCACTTTAGTCACTTCAAACTTGGTGCATCCGACAACCCTTCCAAGGGTAAATCAATGCCTGGTTCTTCCCCGTAAAAAGTGAAACATTTTAATCGCAAAGTTCAAAAAGCGCTGCCGCACCCATTCCGCCGCCTATGCACATGGATTCGACACCGTATTTAACACCTTTTGCCTTCATATTGGCAAGAAGCGTAGCACACAGTTTTGCGCCTGTACATCCTAATGGGTGACCAAGAGCAATAGCCCCACCGTGAATATTTATCTTGTCCATATCACTGTCTAAACCAAGCTCTCTGATACAGTACAATGCCTGGGAAGCAAAGGCTTCATTTATTTCAAACAGCCCTATGTCCTTGAGGTCCATTTTTGCCATTTTCATCAGTTTGGGAATGGCATACCTGGGACCTACACCCATCTCATCAGGCTCACAGCCGATGGTTGTGTAATATTTCAGTTTGGCGATAGGTTTTACTCCCAGTTCCTTTACCTTCTCTTCAGACATGATAACAGTTGCACCAGCTCCATCTGTTGTCTGGGAGGAATTTCCTGCTGTAACAGATCCGTTTGCAGCAAAAACAGCCCGCAGGTTAGCCAGTCCTTCCTTTGTTGTTGACTCCCTGATACCATCATCAAAATCCTGCAGGATTGTCTCTTTTTTGTATGTACCGTCCTTCTGCTGAACGAACCTTGCTGCCGGCGTCGGCACGAGCTCGGTAAAAAGCTTTTCCGCCTTGGCTTTGGATGCTTTCATCTGGGAATTATATGCAAACTCATCCTGGTCTTCCCTGGAAATTTTATAACGATTTGCAACATTCTCTGCCGTAATCCCCATTGAAGAATAAAGGTCGGCATGCTTCTTTGTATGTTCAGGATGAGGTCTCGGAAGATAGCCCCCCATGGGAACATAGGTCATGGATTCTATTCCTCCGCCGATTGTTATATCCGACCATCCTGCCATCACCCTCAGACATGACAGTGAAATCGCTTCCAGCCCGGACGAACAGAATCTGTTTACCGTAGCACCGGAAACTTCAATGGGAAAACCTGCAATCTGACTTGCCATTCTTCCGATATTCAACCCTTGCTCGGCCTCAGGAAAAGAGCAGCCGATCATGATATCATCAACATCCTTTTTTTCCAGGTTTTCAGTTTTTTCAACAGCAGCAGTCAAAATAAAAGATAGAAGATCTTCCGGTCTTGTATCTTTAAATGCCCCCTTGTTTCTTCTGCAGCCGGGTGTTCTTATTGATGTTACTATATATGCATCTCTCATGGCTATTTCCTCCTTAGTTTCTAAGCGGCTTACCGGTCTTTAACATATGTTCAATTCTGGCAATCGTCTTTTCTTCTTTTATGAAATCGATAAACGCCTCTCTTTCAAGCTTTAAGATGACATCTTCGTCAACTTCACTGTTGGCTCTGACCTCTCCGCCACTTAAAACATAGGCAATCCGTTTTGCTATAAAAGCATCATGTTCACTTACAAATTTTGCACTAACCATGTTAAAGATCTCTGCGTTAATCATTCCCTGAGCCGACTCGCCAAAGACCTTGAT
>JAUWMJ010000136.1 GCA_030613225.1 Desulfobacterales bacterium | reverse complement strand
GCATTTTCTCAATCTGTTCCTTAGCCTTGATTCCCATGTAAAGCAAAAGGCGCATTCCATACTGTTTCCCGCTTAATAAATGTGCGGCTGTCTCCCAGTTTCCCATGTGAGACATAAGGATTATCGCGCCTTTCTCTTTTTCTGCAGCTTCTTTCAGGTGCTCCCATCCTTCGGATGTATGCGTAATGCCTTCAGAGCTCATAATCATAAACCGATCCATAAAAACATGAGTGAAATTGTGATACTGCCTCCAAGTACACCAGATATGATATAATCTGTTCTTGTCTGGGAAAAGCACTCGATAAAATCGTACACCGACCGCCACTTTTAATGGAGAAAAAAGAAAATAGCCCGTGGCAATAGGCCATGCAAATAATGTAAAAACCCATGGACCCAGCCTTTTGGTGAGAGCTATAAGGAATTTGTAAAATAATTTTCTCATGTTTTCATTGCCAGACAGTAATTTCTATAATGCTATTACTTGAATTTTGCACATGAATTAGCAAAAAATAGAAAACCATCTGGGAATCCTGTTATAATGGATGTCAACAAAAACAAACCATAAAACATACAGCTCCCGGATGGTAAAACGACAAAAAATGCATAACAGGAAAAAGCGCTACAGTAAAGGTTTTAAATAAACGCCGTTAAATGTTATTTACAGAAGCTATAAATGTCGGTTACGGGTTAAGAGAAAATGGTTAAAGAAGTGTATACAAAATATATTTTGGGATGCAGTTAGCAAGTGGGCAATTAGATTAAAAATGGCTGACTGTTTGAGCGTATTAGTCCGCCGCAGGCGGATTAAGAAAGAACGACGACTTAAATAACATTTTCTATGAGTTGATTAATTCCGGCGTAAGGGCTCGGCAAAAAATAAATTGGTATTTTAGGCGCTCAGATTTAGGCCGGATTTGGTCGATCCGATTGAACGAAGCCACAGGAATAGCGAGCTATTTCGAGGACTTCGCGATTGAGGAACGGCCAAATCCGGCCTGAAGCTGGGATGCATAAAATGCCAAGTTATTTTTTACCGAGCCCTAAGTGTTCTCTGTGGTAAATTCGACTTTTTACGACACTATCAATATTGACATTTTGTATATCATTACTTTATTCTTATAAAGAATTTTTATTCAATCAACAAGTAAAATTTTCGTAACTGGTTCAAAGTTCAATGGTTCACGGTTCAAGGTTAACTGATGAAAACTGTACGGGTTTGAGATATTGAGGGGGTGGCATATTGCACGCAACTGCTGCCGTTTAAAGGTTCATCAACTATGTCAAGTAATATAAAAAATGGAACCTCGTTGTAGGCTAAATCCCGATTCAGCTGGAAACCCTGAACTGTGAACCTTGAACCTGGCAAACGGAGTAGTAACAATGAATCTTGAAAAAAAATAGTTGTTCTGGAACAAATTTACGAGACCTATGATAATTTTACAAAAGGGCTTGATGTCGCGTGTAAAAAATACTGCGCTAACTGCTGCACACGTAATGTTACGATGACAACTCTTGAAGGGTATAAAATTGCAGATTTTTTAGAGTTAAGGGGGAAAACGGATCTGTATGCAAAAATTCAAAAAGCTTTTTATAAAAAACGATTTTTGCCTGAAATAACAATAAACATGCTGGCTGACCTTTGCCTGCAAGGAAAGGATATTCCTGATGAGGAAAGTGATGCAAGGTGGGGGGCGTGTCCCCTTTTAATAAACAGCGAATGCACGATTTACCAGGTGAGGCCCTTTGGGTGCAGGTGTTTTGTTTCAGGATCAAATTGTATGGAAAACGGTTATGCTAAAGTCGATCCCTTCGTTTTGACGGTTAATAGCGTATTTTTACAATATATCGAACATGCCGACAAGGATGGTTATTTTGGCAATCTGACAGACGTTCTTCTCTTCATGCAAATTGAAGAAAGTCGCAAATTATTCGAAAAAGGAATTTTAAAATGCGAAGATAGGTGGATGATTCCAAACAGGCAGGTAAAAGCTTTTCTAATAGCACCCGAACACAAAGCCAGGATAGAGCCGATCTTAAAAGCTCTTCAAAACAGCGATGCATATTTGGGGTTGTAATCAACGAACGTTGAACCCTGAACCTGTGAACGGCTACTAAAAAGCAAAGGTCTCTCCCGGAAAATCTATATCCCCATATGGTTAAGGTAGTTTTTAACCTGTGGAATTATTTCATGCTCAGGGTATTTTTTTATTAAAGCTGCTAAGATCTTTTTTGCCCGCGAGGGGTCCATCAAGCGGTCATGAAATATTTGTGCGCAACGGTAATATGCTTTTGGAACCAGGGTATCGTCCGGGAAAGCTTTAGTAAGCCTGTTATAGGTTCTGATTGCTTCCTTTATTTTTCCGGTTTCGTTAAGCCAGCCTCCTATTTTGAAAAGTGCAAAAGAAGTGGGAATGAACTTTTCGTTCATGGCCAGGCACCTGGCATATAGTTCACAAGCTTTGATTTTTATATTTTTATGTGCCAGCAAATCCAGGTGTGTGATGCAGTGTTTTAGCATTTCGGGTTTTCGCTTTTTCATCAGGAGCAGATTGAGATAACGCTCTGAAAGAGTAATGTCTGTAATTGGGCGTGTTTTTGTTGTATCTTTAATAAAGGAGATTGCGTCATCAAGCTTGCCGTCCTTTATCATTATATTTACCCTGTTTAGAATATTAGTACTTTCATCTTCTTCAATTTCTTTTACACCCGACTCCTTAAAATCTTCATAATTAACCTGATATCCAATCTCTTCATGGTATTGCAGGATAACATATCCCATCAAATGGTATGAAATAATGGTATAATAATTTTTAGCAAAACCGAAAAACAGTTGAAACAGCTCGGTGGGCAAAAACTTCATTATATACTGGCCCAAAACAGCAGGGGCGGAACCAAGGAGAATAAGAAAAAAGTACATCAAAAAGTAGCCGCGGCCGATCCTGAAGGCCAGTCTCGTAAAAACCACAGGATTAACAGCATGAAAAAGACTGTTTGTTGTAACCAGAAGTATGATTATTGCAGGAACATAAAAAAGTGCGAATATAAGAAATAAAACAGCCACAATTATACCGGCTGTTGGAATCAGCCATGCAAAAACAAATCCGATAATTAAATAGATTGCTATCTGCTTAAACACCTGCATGAAATCTTCTGAAATCGTTTCCGAAGTAACCTTAGGCGGTGTAAGGTCTCCATGTGCAGTGGCTTTAAGTGCTGAAAAAGAATACTTAAACAGGATTCCCCATAATACAATTTTCAGCAGAAAACCGATTATGGAAAGCTTTGAAAGAATCAGACCGGCTATGGATAATATAATAATTAATGCCAGTGGCTGCAGCGAAAAAGGATAGGTGAAAAATCTAGGCAGCCTGCTCCAGAATGGTTCAATGATGTTTGCAACTCCGACCCAAGTGGTCTCGACATTGCATTTGGGACATAGATGAATATTTTCATGTTGAAGAACGCCACCTTTTTTCCTTGTTACAATACAATCAGGGCAAAAGTACGAGCCGCACTTCGGACAATTCCAGTAAGCAGGTTTTGTCGAATGATATTCGCAGAATTTTTTCATAGATAGTGTATTAAATATTTTGAGATAAAATTAGAATTATAACATTTTAGTATTTTGAAAAACCGGATTACCTGCATGCTCATCTATGCATATTTTTCAATAGGCTAAATTAATACTTATAATAATTTATAAAACTAACTATCTCAAGTTTCGCACCCTTTAGTTCATCCAAAGCCTTGGACGGTAAGAGATAAAAATAAATTTTAAAAGCGAAATATACTGCCGGTGATTTTAACAACGGCGCCAATCCATAAATATAGGATTGATGCTTGAAACCCTATTCAATGCAATAAGTTATATCTCGTTTGCGCCTGATCATATTATATGACCATCTGGGTGTCCATTGCAAAATATAAGAAAAGGATTTCGCTTTTAAAATTTATTTTTATCCCTTACCGTCTTGAGAATAATGGCAATCATGGGTGCGAAACTTGAGTAACTATTACTACATATTTAGCTTAGTTGAGGCAAGAAATAAAATAAATTTTGTATTATTTACGGCTTTGTGATTAAAATAAACTTTTTTGTAACATTGTGAAAAAGGCTGCCATGAAGTCATCTTTACCAATAGTAATTTCCGCATCCAGAAGGACCGATATACCCGCTTTTTATATGGAGTGGTTTATGGACCGGATAGAAAAGGGGAGCTTTGAGGTAATAAATCCGTATAACCACCGCGTATCCCACGTTCCTGCCACATGTGAAAAAGTTCACAGTATTGTTTTCTGGTCAAAAAACTTCAGACCGTTTATAGAAAACGGCTACGGTGATAGGCTTAAAAAAAGAGGATATAATCTTTTCTTTAATTTCACCATAAATTCTTACTCACCTTTGCTTGAACCAAATTTGCCATCTCTGGCCGATCGTCTTGATCAGCTTGAATCTCTTTGCCGCTATTTTAATTCAAATGCTATCAACTGGAGATTCGATCCTCTATGCTTTTATAAAACCAGGCGAAATCAACTAATAGATAATTTGCACGATTTTTCCTTTATTGCAGACAAGGCATCAAATTGCGGTATCAAACGATGCATTACAAGCTTTATGGATCTATACCCTAAGATTAAAAAAAGAACAGCACAAATGCCTGATTTTTCTTTTACAGATCCAGCTATTGAAAAGAAAAAAGAAATTGTGCTAAGAATGGCAAAAACTTTATCTGCAAAAAAAATAAGCCTTCAAACATGTTGTGAAAAAGAAGTAATTGACGCTCTCCCTTTGGATTGTGGAATCACAAAGAGCTCGTGCATACCGAATGATCTCCTGGTAGAAATATTCGGCGGCGTGCTTTCCATGAGAAAGGACTCCGGTCAGAGGATTAAAAGCGGGTGCGGGTGTAAAGTATCTGTTGATATCGGCTCATATAATCTGCATCCATGCTATCATAACTGCCTTTTTTGTTATGCCAATCCGGCTAGAAAAGCTTGGAGGCCTGGAGGCAAGGATGCTGGGAAGCGTGAAAGCCGGGAAACCGGCAGAAGCGTTATCAGACATGGTTTGGCACGACTTTGATAAGGCAACAGTAATATTTTAGCATTTTTAGAAGATTTACCACGGAGTTTCACGGAGAGACACCCGCCGTCCAAAGCAGTCCGGCGGACAGGCTGAATTTTAATTTTTAATATCTGACGCAGATATCGGACAAAAGGGGACGTTTTGAAATTGGCTCATCTGTGAAATTTCCGTGAAACTCCGTGGTAAAAATATTATGAAAGTAAAAATAGGCAAACTTATACTTGATAATCCGGTAATGCTGGCACCTCTGGCAGGCATCACCAACCTTCCTTTTCGGATGATTGCAAAAGATGCAGGCTGTGGGCTGGTTTGCTCGGAAATGATAAGCGCAAACGGACTTGTCTATAAATCGATGAAGACTGAAAAAATGCTCGACAGCCATCTTCGAGAAAAACCCCTTTCCATACAGATATTTGGTTCAGATCCATTGATAATGGCAGAAGGTGCAAAAATTGTTGAAAACTCGGGGGCGGATATTCTCGACATCAATTTTGGCTGCTCAGTTAAAAAAGTTGTTAAAACAGGGGCTGGTGTCGCCCTTATGAGAACTTTCGAGAGGGCAGAAAAATTGCTCAAAGCGGTTCGGAAAACTGTGAAAATTCCCCTGACAATAAAGATAAGAACCGGGTGGGATAAATCAGGCAGCCAGGCAATTAAAATATCCGAGATTGCGCAGGCATGCGGCATAGACGCTATCGTGGTACATCCACGCACAGCTTCCCAGGGATTTAGAGGAATGGCGGATTGGTCAATTATTTCTGCGGTTAAAAAAAAAGTTTCCATTCCTGTTATAGGAAACGGTGACATTATAAATCCTGAAGATGCCATACGGATGCTTGATGAGACAAATTGCGATGCAGTGATGATAGGAAGAGCGGCAATCGGAAATCCATCAATTTTCTCTGATGTACTTACTCTTTTGAGAGGCGAAGAAGTGCCTCAAAGGGATCTGTTCTATCGCTTCGATATAATGATCAAATATCTGAAAGATTCTGTAGAATACCTTGGCGAAAAGCAGGCATGCTTTATGATGCGCAGTCGTCTTGGCTGGTTTGTCAAGGGAATGCGTTTTAGCAGCAGTTTCCGTGAATCTATCAAGCATATTTCGTCTCAAGAACAGGCGTTGCAGCTTATAAGATCATACAGAGATAAGGTGATGCAAACAGGGTAAACGAATTTATAAAATGATGTTGCCTTTGGAGCTGGGCCGGAGACTTATGTGATAGCGCCTGAAAAGCTTAAAAGCATGGTTAAGGCTGATTTGAAGAAGGCTTTGCTCCAATATGAAGGGACAAGGCCAGAATATTCGAGACCTCAAATTCGTGAAAGCAAAGTTGACTATATGAGATGATTTGATACCTTTAGCATAGCCGGTTATCAAAGTATTTGCTTTTTAAGCGAATAAAGGTATAATTACTTTAAATTATGATGATATCGTAAAAAGTCATAAATTGTATTTTTTTGTCATTCCGGCCCCGCTCACGGGATAAACTGCAGCCGGGCACGTAGTGAAGCATTTTACGCTATCCAGTTATTTCAGTTAGTTGCAACTATAGTGAACTATGGTTTTTATCGGAATGACTACTTTTTACGAGACCGTCAAGGAAAAACCAAACATATTTTAATGGAGAAAAAGCATGCAGATTATCAGCCATGAAAAATTATTGGACGAAGTCGAAAAACTTAATCAATCAGAACAACTTCGTCTTCTAGAAAAAATTGCTGTTTTGATTCGGCGCAGGACCACCGCGAAAACCCGGCATAGCATTTTAGAGTTGCAAGGTCTTGGGAAAAGCATATGGAAAGATATTGACGCTCAGCAATACATAGATAAGGAGAGAAAAACGTGGAATGGATAGATGGTTTACAAGGCGAGTTGGTCGGCCTGGATACTGCCCCGCTCATCTATTTTATCGAAGAACATCCTACCTATTTAGAATCAATGAGATATTTTTTTGAAGCTGTTGATAGAGGTGACTTCAATGTTATCACTTCGACGGTGACATTACTTGAAGTCTTAGTGCAGCCATTTAAGCACAATAATCCTGAATTGGCCGACGAGTATCGTGATATCCTGCTTAACTCGGCTAACTTGAGTACTGCGGGCATTTCAGAGCCAGTCGCAGAACGGGCTGCAAGACTCCGAGCTGAATATAATATTCGCACACCTGATGCTATACAGTTGGCACTGGCAATTGAAGAAGGCGCTTCATTTTTTGTGACCAATGATGCCAGATTACCAGCAGTACCACCTTTGAACGTACTGGTTTTGGATAACCTCATATAAATCATGACTGCTTGGCATTTTACTCCATTACGATACTTATGAAAGGAGAATATGACCTTTCAAGATGCCAGGCTTTCTCACCTTTAGCACTGCCGGTCATCATAGTGTTTGATTATAAAACAAATAAAAGATATGATTATTATAACAACCACTTAACAACTAAACGATTTAACCGCTTAATGAGA
>JAUWMJ010000157.1 GCA_030613225.1 Desulfobacterales bacterium | reverse complement strand
AAAAAGGTGAAAAAAGGATGAAAAAAAAACGACTTGCCTGGCCCGGATATTTACTTTTAGTTATCTTTTTTATAACGTCGTGCGGAGGTGCCCAGCTGCGAAAGGAGCAGGCTGAAGCATCAAGGCAACTCGGTGAAGCATATATTTTAGATGGTAAATATACACGTGCATTAAGGGAGCTTTTAAAAGCAGAACAGCTTTACCCCAACGATCATCTTCTTCAAAACGATCTTGGTATAGCATACAGTAAAAAAGGAAAGACAGATGTTGCTATCCGGCATTTTAAAAAGGCATTACAATTACAACCCAATTACGCGCCTGCAAGAAACAATCTGGGCACAGCCTATTTTGATCAAAAAAACTGGGATGCTGCTATCTCCTGCTTCAAGGAGGTTGCCGGTGATATCCTTTATGCAACCCCTCACTATCCCCTTTACAACCTGGGAAAAGCCTATTACAGGAAAAAAGACTATAAATTTTCAGAAAAGTATTATCTTGAGGCCCTCGATCAACAACCTGAATTTGCAGTTGCCATGCAGGGTCTGGGTCAAACATATATGGCCATGGGAAAAAAATCAGAGGCTGTGGCAGCTTTTAAAAGCGCTGTGAAGGAAGCCCCTGAATTTGCAAGGGCATATTATGATTTGGGCAGGGCTTATCGATTATCACGCAAATATAAAAAGGCCTATGCTGCTTACAGCAAAGTCCTTTCTCTCGTGCCGGAAACCTCCCTTTCAGCAGCAGCTGAAAAAGAGATAAATAAGATGAAAAAAGAGAGACTTATCCGCTGACCCGCTTTTCCCATGAGAAAAGCGGGTCAGGCAGATTTACAATCAGCGCTGTTCAAGCCGAACGATTGTAGGTGTTATAAAGATAAGGAGTTCGTTGTTTTTGTTGACTGTTTTTTCTGATTTGAAGAGCCAGCCAAGGAGGGGAATATTTTTTAATCCCGGCCAGCCTGTCGAGCCGACATTTGAAGTTGTTTTAACAATACCGCCGATTACGATCGTGTCGCCGTCGTTGACCAGAAGTTCAGTTTCGGCCTCATTCGTATTAATTGATGGCACGCCGGCTGCCACTAATTCACCAACGTCATTTTTGGTAATATGTATTTGCATTAAAATACGATCATCAGGGGTTACCATGGGCGTGACTTCAAGGAGCAGATCTATATCTTTAAACTTTACCGTTGTACCACCGGAAGAAGATTCTTCCAAATAAGGATACTCCCACCCTTGCTTTATTTTAGCTGCCTTGCCGTCCACTGTTAAAATTTTAGGGGCAGAGATGATTTTTCCCTCTCCTATGCTTTCCATCGCCTTTAGTTTTGCATCCAGCACCAGCGGCGTTCCTTTCGTTTTGGTAAACCTAAAACCCAGACTACTTAGAATCGCAGTGGGAAAATTCATTGCAACATCACCTGCCGAGGTGCCGCTAAGATTTCCGGAATCATATGGCCCTATATCAGCAGTCCAGTCGATACCGATTTCATTTGTAAAATTGCTGGAAACTTCAACGACCCTTGCTTCGATAAGAACCTGGGGGGTAACTCTATCCAGTCTCTGTATAATTGCTTTAGCCCGTTTTATCGATTCAGGCACATCTGTCATGATAATCATATTAAGGCGCTCATCATAGGTGACTGTGCCGCGTTTCGGATTAAATTTGCTTTTGTCCTTGCCGGGCTTTTCCCTGAGATGATTGTTTGCCAACTCCTCAGCGGATGTATAACTGACAGGTAAAAATGTGGTAATAAGATCTTCCTGGTTCATCGCATCTTGTTTTGCTTTCAGCTTTTCTTTTCTTTGCTTTTCTTCTCCTTCTAAGGTTTTGAGAGTAGCAACTCTTATGATATCTCCTTCATAGATTCTGCCGAGTTGATTCATCTTAAGGACCAGATCGAGGACCTGGTCCCACGGAACAGGTTTATCAAAGGATAATGTAACTTTTCCGGTCACATCCTTGTCAACGGCTAAATTTTGCCCGCTTACCTCTTTTAGGATACGAAATACGTTTTTAATATCAGTGTCATAAAAATCGAGGGCTATCTTTTCCCCTGTGTATCGCCTGGAAGGCTTGCTATAATAAATCCCGGCATCTTTTTCATCGAGAAGAACTTTTTCATAGGCTGTTTCCTGCTTCAGGGGCAGCGTTTTCTTAATATCTGTTTTCTGTTCAGCTATGGGAATTATTTCATCGGTTTTTACCAGTTTGTCCTGCTCTTTTTCCGGAGCTGCAACATCCATCTGAGCGAAAACCTTCTTCCACGACGGCAGGTTTGCCTGTTCAAAGGGTTTAGGCGGAATTGAAGATGCCTCAAAGTGGATTAAGAGAAGGTCCTCTTTTTGTTCAATAGTGTAGGGAACCCTTTCTCGCAGCTCTATTGCAACTATTGAGGTGTTCTTCACAGCAGGCTTGAAGAACGGAGTTATCCTGTCAACTGCACTTTCAAAACGCGTTGTAATAAGCGGACGTCTGCGGTATTTTGGAAGCTTTGTATTAAACAGTTTGATACGAAGTAATTTATCCGCCACTTCAACAAGATCGTAGTTAACGGGATGGGTAGTGCCTATTATTACAGTCGATTTTCCGGTTTCTTTGCCAAGAAAATCTATACGATTGACCCAGGCCGGTTTAGTATATGCAGATGCCGGTTTCATTTTTTTAGCAGCGGCAACAGGTTTTATTTCGGGCACAAGAGCTTTCTTCTCAGGTGTAAAAACCTTTTCAGCACTTGCAGTGGCCGGTGCGCCTGCATCTTTGCCTACATGAATCTCAAGGCCTGTCTCGACGGGATATGCTGAAAAAGCGGAAAGATACTTCTTTTTTGTATCCAGGACAACCCGCACCTTGTCGGGATATCCATAGTGTCGAACCCGGCTTACCCACTTGCTGTTTACCGGGACTGTCTTTTGTTTTTTAAATGGGCTTTTAATGTTATAAATATCAAAAACGATCCGTGCAGGGCTCTTTATAGTAAAAGATCTATAATTTTTTATCACACCATCTGCATTAACATTGACTTTTATATTTTCTTCATATTTTAATGCATAAACCGATTTCAGACGGGTTGCGGCAGGAATGCCGGCATCAACAAGCTTTGCTGCCTGTATTGCCCCAAGTGCCTCTTTTTTATCTTCTGTCAGGTCGGCTGAAATTCCGGTCTCCTTTAAATCAGATGCCTTTAAAAATGATATTTTAATACCTGTATCATCAGGAATCACTTCATAAGGGATGTCTCTTTTTAATGATATTAAGATTCTGGAGGTGCCTTCCTGATCAGGCAGCTGAGAAGCTTCGATTGAGGAAATAATATCACTTTCCGGTGTAAATGTGGGTTGTATAGACTCACCAAGGTCTGTCTCATGAAAATAAAAGAGAATACCCAACGGAATATCCTGCTTGATGGAAGTATAGGTTAAATAGCGGTTTCCCTTGACTAATACAGTAGATGATGTTGAATCTTCAGCCGTAATAATGTCGGTGATGAGATTGGGTGCAATGGAAACTTCAACGTCATCTAATTTTTCAACATCAGCCTTGTTGGAAGCACATCCTGCAAATATCATCGCTGCTGATAAAAGGAAGATAATTAAAGCTTCTTTTCTAAAAAATCGTGTGATTAAATGAATCATGCTATTATTCTCCGGAAGGCTTTTGAAGTTTCAATTCTCTTTGGCGGACTTTTATATTGCCTTGAATATCTTGAAATTCTTCTTCAATAATAATATTGTCTTTTTGTATTTTTATTATTTTACCCGAGTTAAGCCCGATGTATGTACCTGCTTTTATAATATAACCTTTTCCTGAACTTTCTTCTACAAGCGCTTTGTTACCGCTTGGAGCACGGATTATTGCAACAAGTTTCAGCTGGCCCAAAGAAAGCTTTTCAAGTGGCGTGCGCGGGATACGCTTTTTCTTTTTTTTCCTGAAAACAGGCGTTTCTTTAAACAAGGGCTCAAAAGGGTCAATCTTCCCGCGGGCGATGTAAGGTCCGGGTGTGGAAACGGGTATGGAAACAGATGCTATTATCCCGTCCGCCCCTTTTGTTGCCGCAATTGCTGTTTTGTCTGGTTTGTCTGGTTTGTCTGGCAGGCCCTCTACGATTTTTGAAGTATCGGGTTCAGGCTTTAAAGCATCTTTCTTTGCAGTTAACTTTTCACTGCCGGCAGATAAGTCGACAGGTTTTTTGCCTTTTTTTGCAATTTCTATCTTTGAAATGTCCGATTTAGGCTCTAAAGCCATCTTTTTCGGTTTTGATGGCAGCACGGGAGGTCTTTTACTTATCTTAACATCCCTCGTCCTTGAAATATCCGCCTTAGGCTTTTTTGCCAGATCCGGTTTTTTTAAAACCGCGGGTGTGACTTTGCCGGGTGGTGTTTTAGCAGTTCCTGGGGCATCTTTCGATTTAGCAATTATCTTTTTATAGACAATTTCAGGTTTTCGAGGCAGCTCTGACCGGCTGTCACATCCTGAAAAAAGAACCGATAGACAAACAAAAAAGACAGCGCTGCTAATTATAATAAAATGTTTATACATGATATTTTTATTCAATTTTAAAACTACGTCCTTCGGCAGTGAATTCTTTACTTTTTTTCTTCCGCCTTTGTGACTCTGTGCCTTTCCCTGCCTCGGCGTAGCCGAAGGCGAAGACGGGTGCCTTCTTTACTTTTCCTGCGTATTATCTATTTCTTTCTTCTTCCCCTTTTCCCAGGTTTTTTCTTCTTAGAAACAGGTTCAACAAATTTGTATGTAACAGCCGTACACGAAGTGGTCAGTTTGCTGCTGTCTGAAGTTTTCGATTTGCCTTTGGCTCCTGATATTTTTATGTCTCGTATGTTCACGATTCTGGAAAGCCTTGCAACCTTGTCAAAGAAAAGCACAATGTTGTGGAAATTTCCTGTTACTTGAATTGATACAGGAATTTCAGCATAAAAATCTTTTCGTTTTTCACCCTTAGGCTGAAAAAGTAAAAATTCAAGTCCTGATTCCTGACCGGATGCAGATATCGCTGATATGAGAGAGGGTATCTCCTCCTTTTCAGGAAGAGACAGCATAACCTCTTTGAATTTACTTTCCGCCTCTTTTATTTTATTTTGATATGTTTTAAGATCCTTTGCATTTTTTCTGGCTATGGTAAGTTTTTTTTCAAGTTTCTGAATTTCTTTATTTAAGTTTTCTATAGTCTTTATCTTTGGAAAATAAGAAAAATAGACAAATGATCCTATAAGCACCAGAAAAATTCCGCTGCATATAAGTATTCTTTGAACCTTGGATAATTTTTCGATCTTTTCAAACAAAGGCTCGGAAGATTTTATTAAATCAATATCAGGCTTTTTCATTTCTTTTTAGAGTTCTTAGGTTTTTCTTTCTTTTGTTTGGTCATATCCTTCCTTGTGCAGGAAATTTTAAAGCTTTTCAGGTCAGAATTCTTTATTCTTGTCTTTTTAATGGTTTTCAGCTTCACAGCACTAAAAAGCCCGGATCCCTGAAGGCGTGTCATAAAATCTGCGACAGTTTTATTGTCCAGAGCAATTCCATCAATTTCAACAGTTTTAGCACTGGATTTAAAGCTCTTAAACCACATCCTTTTGGCAATTACCTTCAGGCTCATCGTATCAAGAAGACGGACAGGCTCAAAACGATTTTTCTCAAGACTTTCAATAACGCTCGTTTTTTTCTTCAGGATTTCGAGCTTCTTTTTTAATGACGCAATTTCCTTATTTATTTTATCATATTTAGCGACTTCCTTCTTTGTGGTTTCTATCTTTGCTTTAAGGCTTGAAATCTTGCTGCCTAAGCTAATGTGATAGTAAACGAGAACAATTACGACAAGAAAAAGCGAAAGGAAAATAATCGATACCTGTCGACGTATGTTCTCTTTTTTACGTGCTGCTCGAAAGGGTAGCAGATTAATTCGTATCATTTGTCATCAACTTTTCTTATTGCAAGCCCCATGCTGATGGCTGCCTGGGGTGCAATTTCTTTTATAAATAATGGATCCAGACTGTCGTCCACTGAAAATTTTCCAAAAGGGTTAATAGTTTCAACTGCGGCAGACGTCTCTGCAGCCAGAAGTTCACGAAACTCTGCGATGTTGCCTCCTCCTCCGCTGAGGACGATTCTTTTAATCTGATCATCAGGATATGTCGAATAGAAAAAATCAAGGGCGCGTCGTATTTCCGTGCACCAGTCGGAAACTATTGTTGAAGTAATCCCTTTCATTTCTTCCTGGGAAATCCTGTCGGGCTGGTGTCCGAGCTTAATCTCATCAGCTTCCTCGAAAGAACAGTTAACAAGTGAAATTATCTTCTGGTTTATTTGGCTGCAACCCAAAGAAACATCCCGCATAAATACGGACGAGGATCCTTTAAGAATATTTAATGATGTCTTACTTGCACCGATATCAATTAAAGCAATGTTTTCACCTTCTGTGTCATAATTAATTTCAAAGATATTCTGGAGTGCAAAGGCTTCAACATCAACAATGCAGGGATTGAGGCCGGCCAGGTTGGCCAGATTGACATAGTCGTTAACCATCTCTTTTTTTGCTGCAACAAGAAAAACATTCATCTGGTTCGGATTATTTTCGTTCGGGCCCAGTATCTGGAAATCAAGGTTAACATCGCTGATGTCAAAAGGAATATATTGTTCTGCTTCAAAATGGATGCTCTCCTGTAACTGTTCTTCAGCCATGGTCTGAACATTAATCTTTTTAACAATTACCGAATATCCCCCTATTGATAAGGCAACATTGCGCTTTTTGATGCTGTATGACTTGAAAAGTTGGCGGATGGATTCTGCAACATCTTCAGGGTCGTTTATCGTGCCTTCTTCGATTAATCCGGGAGCAATATCAGTCATCCCAAATTTTTTAAGGGCCTGACCCTTTTTTGTTTCAATAATTTCAGCGGCCTTGATTGTCCTGGAGCCTATGTCAAGGCCAACCAGTGATGCTTTTTTTCCAAATGCCATGAGATGCTCTTAATCGTTAAATATTTTATTTTTTTCCGAAAGATCAAACCCTAAAGCCAAAATGATCTTTCGCTTTGTTTCCATGCGGCAAGGCAAACCGTTTTCTATGCGCGCAATAGTAATCGGAGATATTTTTGCCTCTCTGGCAAGTTCGGCCTTGCTCATCATGAGAGATTCCCTGGTTTTCTTTAGCAGATTTTTCTCCATGTACAATATCTTCTGCAATT
>JAUWMJ010000202.1 GCA_030613225.1 Desulfobacterales bacterium | reverse complement strand
TCAGGATAATTTATAACCCCGGACAATACATTGTTGAGATCATGGGCTACACCTCCGGCGAGAAGGCCAAGCGCCTCCATTTTTTGAGAACGGGCAAGCTCTTTCTCTAAACCCTTTTTCTCTTCCTCTGCTTGTTTCCGGTCATTAATATCAGTCAGCAGACCTTGCAGACCACAAATACCCTTTTCATCGAAGATTGGCTTGCTGGAAGAGTACACCCAGCAAAGTTCTCCGGATTTTTTGTACACTCTGTACTCAGAAGGGATTTCTTCTCCGGAAAGAATTTTCTTGAAACGACCCACCACAAATTGTAAGTCTTGCTGATATATGACCCCTTGAATCGGCTTGCCAATGATCTCGGAGGGGCTATAACCCAACATGGATTTCACAGCGGGACTGACATAGGTAAGAAGCCCACTCATATCAACGATAAAAATAATCTCGTTAATGTTTTCAACGAGGTCGCGATACTTCTCTTTGCTCTTTCGTAGCGCTTTCTCCGCATTTATACGTTGGTCGATCTCATCCGTCAGTTCCTTTGTCTTGAGCTTAACCTGTGCTCTGGATAGTAAACTAATGATCATGAACAAAAATAAAAGGGCTACCACACAAGCAATTATCCATTTATACCATTTAGGGAGAACTGACTTGGTTCTTCCGCCAAACCACTTATTTATCGATTTATAGTAAATGGAATGTTCATCATTTTTCAACTTACGTACTTGCATATCCAAGGCATATAATAAACCTGAATTTTTATCTTTGCTCGTTGCACAATAAAGTTCCTGGGGGCTTATAATGATAGGACTTTTTTGAATTTTATAATCTCCTTCGTGCTGAATACCGTAAAAATGGCTGACAAGACCTGCATCACAATTACCTATCTCTACTATTCCTAACACGTCTTGATAGTCAAAAGCTTCAATAAATCGACATTTAACTCCTAATTGACTGGTCAGATTTTTTAAAGTTATAAAGTGCATATCATTTTGAAGCACCGCAATTTTTTTATCCTTAAGGTTTAAAATTGACTCAATTTGCTTCCCTTTGCCAATATATATCTGCCCCCATTCTGTGATAATATTTTGGTATGTATAGTCAAAATATTCACTTTGCTCTTTAGAATATTCGATAACACCCAAGAGGTCTATTTTTCTTTTTTTCAGATTGGTGAGGCATTGCGGCCATGTGCCAGGAATGTAATGGATATTCCAACCCTCTTTTGTGGCAATATTCTCCAAGACATCAATAAAGAAACCTCTGACACTCCCATCACGCTCAATAAAGGTAAGAGGCTTGTTCTGGTATACTCCGACATTGACCGTTCTATCTGCCTGAGCTGCGGCTGAGGTAAAAGCCTGAATAAACAATATGATAATCAGGAATGAAGTCCATCTTTTCATCGAACACCCTTTTAATAATTTTAAACTATGTATGAAGCTTTATTTGTACCATAAGGTTCCCACATTATTTTTTATATTTTTAATTGTCTTGTTTTCCTTAGACGAGACTGTCAAACAATCGGGTTATAGTTTATATTGTTATTTTATTAAACAGGTTATAAAGAGCACCCGTTGGTTAAACATACTTGCATCATACTTAAATCCCGGTAAAATAAAGCATAGTAAATGTATTCTTCAATAGTTTGAACGCTTGAAAAATGAATAATCTACGCCAGAATGCACGTTCGAATCAGGTGATGTGAAATGAAAAATGATAATTTATTATAGCTGTAAATGAGCCTTAAAGCAAGATATTATGTTATTGCTGCTCATAAGCAAATTCCAGATTTCTCACCGAAATATGAAAAAAGGGTTACATGTATTTAATGACTATTTGTGTAAAATAAAACCTTCTGATATTTATCGAAGAAAATTTATCATCTGTGACCAAATTGGCTTGAAGTTAACAACAATTTCAAATTAATCCTCTCAAGACAAGATCTATTTCAGTGATCACTTTCAACGCTGGCGGATTTTCATAAGTTCAATATTCATCGCTTTTTCCCGAAAAATTTATTATATTCGTATATAATTTTTAATCGCGTTACTTTTATCAAAACTCCTTTGAGAAATGCCGGAAAAAAGGGGAAATGTTAAGCAGTATCAAGACCCTCTCCGGTCACTTTTTGCAATTTCAGGGTGTTACTTACCTCACCCCCCTCATTATAAAAATACTTAATAATGCTTATAGCCAATATACATTGAATTTAATTCAAGTAATGAAGTCTTTGGCTATCTTTGTTGTTCTTTCCTTTACACCCTTTTGGTAACTAATCAGGTTCAAGGGTTCATGGTTCAGGGGTTCCGTTTTGGGAGGGTGAGCCTGCGTGCAGAACATTGTTACCGCTTGACATGTAATCTGCAATTTTCTATATTTCTTTTACCAAAAAGGAATTCTTATCATTTCCAGCACTTGCTGAAACTCACATGTGGCTGCATCCCCCGGTCTGAAATATGCGGCAAAGACTCCCCATCTTGAAGCTGTTTTTCCTATTTGGCAAAGTTATCTCAAGGTACTGATAAAGTCTGAGATATAGTGAGACCTTTGAAAAATGGTAATTTTTGTTCGAGTTCAAGGAAGGCGAAAATTTCAACCACAGGAATATATTGAATATTTCGAGGATTGAAATTTGAGCCTGACGCAGAAATCGGGCAAAAAGTGCCGTTTTGCAAAGGTCTTATAGTATTACGGCTTGAACCAGGTTACAGCAAGAGGGCCAAACCGATGAGCATCAGGCTGGATAAAATACTTTGTGCAACCGATTTTTCACAGTTTTCGACTGTTGCGTTGCACTGCGGGATTAACCTTGCCCATCAATTCAATTCCCATCTTTTAGTATCCCACACGGTTTGCTTTCCGCGTAATCAAATATACGGCACTGCTGCATCTACACGGGGCAGTGAACAGGGAGAGCAGGCAAAATACGCTTTTGAAAAAATCAATCAGTTTATGAGAAACCAGAGACTAAGTTGGGAGCCCCTAATAACGTATGGTGAGCCTGTAGATGAAACTGCACGTCTAACCGATGAGCAGGATGTAGATTTAGTTGTTGCAGCCAGTCATGGACTTTCAGGATTGAAACGTATTTTGCTCGGAACTGTGGTTGAGCGGATGGCCCGCAGACTTTCCAGACCACTCCTTGTGACACGCGTGGCTAATAAAACATCACCCAAGGATAACATTTTACAAACACCGCTGAAAATTGAAAGAATTTTAACGGCTTGCGATTTTTCACACGACTCACAAGGGGTTCTCGGTTACGCCATGAGTTTCGCACATAAATTTAACGCACGGCTCTATCTTCTGCATGCCGTTGAAACACCCATTAATGAAGACATTGTGGACCCCACAGATGCACCCTATGGTGAGGTTCAGAAGATTCTGGAAGATAAATTACTTCAAAAGCTCACAAAAATAGTGCCTGAAGATGATATTAAGGGTTGTGACCTGAAAACCACCCTGTTCCACGGGCTTCCCGGTGAAGGACTCTGTTCATATGCAACGGAAAACAATATCGATTTGATTGTTGTGGGTGTTCGCCATCGTGGCGCCTTTGAAAAAATGCTTATCGGCTCTACTACCGAGGCTGTGCTTCGCCATGCACCATGCTCTGTGTTGACAGTACCTCCGGCGGTTTTAAATGGCCTGGTGGAAGATAAAAAAATAAAAAGCAAAACAAAGCTAAAGACTGGAATTGTGCGTGATGAGAGATACTTAAATCATTTAACGGGAGAGGGTCATCCTGAAAATCACAAAAGACTGGAAGCGATCTATACCATGCTTGATGAACCGGATATGGATGGATTTTTTGCGTCCATTGATCCAAGGCCTGCTGAAAGAGAAGAACTTCTTTTGCTTCATTCCCCGGAGTACATAGACAAAATCGCTGCAACTGCCGGCAAAGACGGGTTTTCTTTAACGCCTGACACCCACACGTCACCAGGGTCTTACGAGGCGGCAATTCTTGCCGCAGGAGGACTCTTTGAAGCAATTTCCAGGGTGGTTTCAGGCGAACTCGCGAATGCCTTTGCCTTGGTGCGGCCTCCCGGGCACCATGCCGAAAGGAGCCGCGGGATGGGATATTGCCTCTTTAACAATGTGGCACTGGGGGCCATATTTGCCCGTGAATTTCTGGGACTTAAGCGAATTCTCATCGTCGATTTTGACGTTCATCACGGAAACGGCACCCAGCATTTTTTCGAGCAAGACCCTTGGGTTCTCTTTTTTTCCACCCATCAGTATCCTCATTTTCCAGGCACCGGTGCTTTTACCGAAACAGGGATTGGAAGGGGAGAAGGGTATACGGTAAACATTCCCCTTGGTAAGGGTTATGGCGATGGTGCATTCATCGCTATATTCGAAAAGTTGCTCAGACCCATTGCCCTGGAATTTGAGCCGGACCTTATCATCGTTTCTGCCGGTTTTGATATCCACAAAAGCGATCCTATGGGTAAAATGAAAATCACAACAAAAGGTTTTGCCGGGTTGACCCGGTCTATCATGGAAACAGCAAAGCTGTGCTGCGGCGGAAAGCTGGTTTTTTCCCTTGAGGGAGGATATAACTTAAAGACTATCGGGAAATGTGTGAAGGTTGTTTTAAATGAGCTGGCAGGGCATACGACTTGCAGCATACCGGAACTGACGGCCAGAACTAGCCGGAAAAAATTCAACCACGCTTTCAAGCGTTGCAGGCATGTTCATAAACAATTCTGGAAAAGCCTGTAGGGGGTAAAACTCATGAACAAAATCAAGATCATGGAGTCATCTGTAGCTAAATGGAATCGGATTATTGAAGGTAAAAGTTCGGATGGAGGCGTGCTCGATTGCCCTCCGTGCAGGATTTTTTACATGCTGCTGTGTATCGGATGTCCCATTGCAAAATATACCGGAAAAAAATTTTGTAAAGGGTCCCCATATATTCCCTGGTACTGGCACCAAAATAATGTTCATGGCAAGATTAGAAAAAAGGTTTACTGTCCTAAGTGCCTCAGTCTGGCTACTGATATGCGAGATTTTATGATAGAGATAGTCGAAAGCATGAAAGAGAAAGAAAAGGAAAAGGCGAGAAGTTCAAGGAAAAACAAAAGTGTTGTTTAGGAGTAAACTGTTGAAGCTGGTTCGACCGAAAAGAAGAATTGAGAGATTGAGCAGTGACGGATAGTCTATTGGGCGCAATTGCTGCAACTATAGTTACCGTTGAAATCGGATTGTTGCTTTTGGCGGGGTTGGCCCTCTTTAGAAGCTGGGGACATACTTTTGCAGAGGCGGCTGCCTATGCCTTCATCACCACGCTTATGCTCCTGTCATGCCTGTTGCAGGTTGCCTTTTTGATTGGGAACCCGTCCATTTCGATAGGAGCCGAGGTTGCATTTACTATACTTGCGACAATTATGGCCTATCGACTACGCCGGTATCTCAGCCAGGCCTGGCTTGTCATAGGGAACTTTGTTTCAGGCCATCGGGTTGCAGGCACTGTTCTTTTAATCTGCTTTGGCTATCTTGCAATGCAGGCCTTTGTTATTCCGCCTGATAGTATTCACTGGGAAAACCTGGGACAGGTTTTCAGGTTTCAACAACATGGCAGCCTTTTTAGCACCGGTTTTAGCACCGGCGATCAGGCAGTGGAATTCGATCAGGCGCTATTTCCGGTTAATAACATTATTCTTCCACATCTTTTCTTACGTTTTCATACTGACATGGGTATAGGTCTTTTTGGCTTAATGGCTTATCTATCCATCGGCTTTTCCACTTATTCCCTTGCCCGCCGTTATTCATGGCCTCCAACGGCTTTTACCGTCACCATGGTTGTAATGAGTTTTCCGCGATTTGTATATATGGCTACCTCTCCGGGGTACGAAATCATTCCTGCAGCTGTTGCTGTTTTCTGTCTTCTGGCCATTTACCGTGTTGTGGAACGACCGAACATAAAGGATCTGCTAATTTTATTCCTGGGCATCCTGTTTTGTATTTCGGGCAAATGGATGTGTCTTGCTTTCCCCGCAGTTATTTTGCCGCTCTCGTTTATTCTGCTTTTCCGGCGCCATGGTGCTTTGGCATGGTGGAAACTCATCAAAGATCATCGATGGCCTGCACTTTTAGCCTTGCTTCCGGCCGTGATATTTTCCCAAACCTGGCTTTTTATTTATAATTCGGTT
>JAUWMJ010000050.1 GCA_030613225.1 Desulfobacterales bacterium | reverse complement strand
TCATTTAAAACCCCATGCATGGTTTGTAGCGTATGCGCCTTCCGAAAACCCTGAGATAGCTGTTGCTGTGATTGTGGAACATGGAGAGCACGGTTCCGGAACTGCTGCTCCTGTTGCAAGAGAAATGATAAAAACCTACTTAGGGCACGCGCAAAAATAACTTCACATTTTAAGCGCCGATGCATCCCGGCTGGCTGTGTTGCGAAAGCTCAGAATATGCTTGATATTCCTGCGCTTTCGCGCCTTGCCAGCCGGGCGCCTCAACACTTAAAATTGCGAATTTATTTTCGTGCGAACCCTTGCGAGGCCTAAGTAAGAAAAGCAGCTTGTAGCTCAAAAATTAAAACCAGAGGTTAACCACACGACCCTAAGACAATAAGGGTAGTTTTTAAAAAGGATCATCTCCAAAAGAGTTGGTAGGACCATGAGGATTCAAGGATTCAAGGGATCAGGGGTTCGAGTGAAATGCTTAAGAATTAGATAGCCGTTCACGGTTACCGGTTATACAGTTTACGCTTGAAAAAGAAAAAAACACTCGACCCCTTGAATCCTCGAACCCTTTCCATCAACTAATCTGGAGGAGAACAAACAAAACAACAATGTTTGACAGAAGATTCATACAATATTTTGACTGGGGCTTACTGGGACTGGTACTCTTGCTCAGTTGCCTGGGTTTTATTACGCTTTACAGCGCAGTAACAGCCGGAGAAGCCACGCTCGATAAAATATTTTATATCAAGCAAATGGTATGGTTTTGTGCCGGACTGATATTAATGGCTTTCTCCTTTTTATTCAATTATAAATTATTGGACAGGTGGGCGTATACGATTTATGCGGTTTGTATTTTACTTTTAATTGCTGTTTTATTTCTTGGAAAATATGTCAGCGGATCACAAAGATGGCTGATGATAGGCCCTTTGTCGATTCAGCCATCCGAACTGGTAAAGATTGCAGTAATAATTATTCTGGCTCGATACTATTCAAAGCATGCATATACGCGGGGATTTACATTGCGTAATCTTATTGAGCCTGCGATACTGGTCATAATTCCATTTGTTTTGATCGTAAGACAGCCTGATCTGGGAACAGCACTTGTGGTTTTTCTGATTGCCGCTTCAATAACTGTTTTTGTAAAGATTGCAAGGCGATCATTTATATATATCATTATTTCATGTATGACGACTTTTCCTGTTATATGGTTTTTTTTAAAAGAATATCAGCAAAGGCGTATATTAACATTTATAAATCCTGAACGGGATCCTCTTGGAGCAGGCTACCATATAATTCAATCAAAAATTGCCATAGGTTCTGGTATGATCACCGGCAGGGGATATTTAAAAGGAACACAAAATGCGCTGTCTTTTCTTCCTGAACAACATACGGATTTTATTTTTTCAGTTCTGGCGGAAGAATGGGGGTTTGCCGGTTCAGTATTGCTTATTTTTCTTTTCCTGATGTTGCTCATGAAGGGATTAAATGTAGCTTACGGGTGTAGAGATCCTTTTGGCACAATCCTTTCAGTCGGCATATCAGCAATGATATTCTGGCAGGTTGTTATTAATATAGGGATGGTAATGGGGCTTTTGCCGGTCGTTGGTGTGCCTTTGCCGTTTATCAGCTATGGAGGTTCATCTATTGTTGTTACGATAGTTTGTGTTGGGATATTAATGAATGTGAGTATGAGGCGGTTCATGCTTGAATAATTGGTAAGCGTTCACATCTGCAGCACCTGTGAACGCTTACAAGACGCAGATTATATCACCAGAATGCTTATCTGGGCATATTTTCTAATAAGCTAAATTAATACAAATAATTAAGGAGGATATTTAAGATATGAAGAAAGGTAAGAAACACGATTCTATATCTACTTTTCTGGGGTCTGATGCAAGTATTGACGGAACAGTAGAATTCCGTGGTGCTATCAGGCTGGATGGGAATGTAAAAGGAAAGATCAAAAGCAATGGCGGTACGGTTATTGTGGGTGAGAAGGCTGTGGTTGAGGCGAAAATAACTGTGGGAGTTGCCATAATCATGGGTGAAGTACACGGAACAATAGATGCCCAGGACAGGATTGAGATTTATCCCCCGGGTCGTGTTGTCGGCGATATTCAAGCCCCGGTGATAACTGTTGAAGAAGGAGGTATTTTCAATGGGAATTGTATTATGAAAGACCAGACAATTCCTTCAAAAAAGAAGAAAGATATGCCTCAAAAGCCTCCTGCCATTGAAGCAGTTGCAACGGAAGCTCAAAAAGAAAAATAAATATTTAAAAAACCTTTGACAATTTATTTTATCTGATGTTATAGAGCGCTGGGTTGATGGAGTCGAAATTTTAGCAAGTTGTAATATTTGATAATATTACAATTTTTCTGCACTTAACACTTCAAGTTTTGTCACAGATGGAGGGGGCTATAAATGAAATCTTCTGGTTTAAGCCGGAAAGGTTTTGTGGTTTTCGTGCTTTTCCTGGCAGTGGGGGTGCTGTTTTCCGCCTCAATCGCCATGGGTTCTTCAGGAGAAGAGTCCGGAAGTTCGATAACCGTAATACCGGACGGGTCATTCCTTATACAGGTTGCCAACTTTATTTTTCTTATCTTTATTTTAAACATCATACTGTACAAACCGATTCGAAACGTATTGATTCAAAGAAAGGAAAAGATTACCGGTCTTGAAGAAGGAATCGAAGCTTTCGACAGGGATGCCGTAGAGAAAGAAGATGCTTTTGCTTCGGGCATCAAAGATGCAAGGGCAAATGGTCTGAAGGAAAAGGAAGCTTTGCTCACAGCTGCTGCCGACGAAGAGGGAAAGATAATCGAAAAAATAAATAAGAAGGCCCAGGCTGACCTCGGAGAAGTCAAAGTAAAAATCGCAAAAGATGCCGAGGACGTAAAGACGTCCCTTCTTCAAGAAATTGATGGATTTGCAAATGCTATTGGTGAGAAGATTCTGGGGAGGGCTGTTTGATGGATAAATCCGGAATAAAAAAGCCCGGTATTAGCTGCAAGCACAGTTTGATTAAAAGCAGGACCTTTATGGCTGTTGCCATAATGTTGCTGCTTTTTTTGTTTTCAGGAGTTGTTGCGGCTTCCGGCGGCGGGGATAATGAATCAAAGGGGTGGGTAGCTACAGACACTTACAAAGTCATGAATTTTTCTGTTTTGGCCATCGGTCTTTTTCTCCTTTTGCGTAAACCGATTTCTCAGGCACTGAATGCTCGTATTAAGGGGATACGGGAACAGCTGAGTGAGTTGGAAGAAAAGAAAGAAGAGGCCGAGAAAAAACTGGTTGAATATAATGAAAAGTTCCTTAAATTAGACCGGGAAGCCGAACAGATTGTTGCAGAATACATAAAGCAGGGAGATGAGGCCAAAGCAAGAATACTCAAAGAGGCGGAATCAGCAGCTGTAAAACTAGAAGAACAGGCTAAGAAAAATATTGAAAATGAGTTTAAAAAGGCCAAATCAAAACTACAGGAAGAGATATTTGAACAGGCACTTGTCAAGGCTGAAGAGATTATTAAAAGCAAAATAGATACTCAGGACCAGGACAGGCTGGTAAATGAATATTTAGAGAAGGTGGTGGCGTAATGAAAAATCTGGCAATAGCACGGCGTTATGCCAAGGCTCTTTTGCTTATCGGAAAAGAGGACGGTAAGGCTGACGATTACAGAGAGGAACTGGATGGGCTCGCAAGTCTGATTGCAAGGGAGAAAGAGCTTGATCAGGCAATTTGCAACCCTCTTTATGATACACAGGGCCGCAAAAAGGTTTTAAATGCGATAATCGAAAAGCTGGATCTTTCAAAAGTTATGACGGCATTTCTCTTGTTATTATTTGATAAAGGGCGGTTTGGATTTATCGGCAATATAAGCGATTTTTATCAGAAACTGGCTGATGAGCTGAAAGGTGTTGCGCGTGCCAGCCTGGTTTCGGCTACTGAGCTTTCATCCGAAACCATTGAAAAAATTCGTATGACTCTGTCAAAAAAGACAGGTAAGGATATTGTTTTGGAGGTTGAACAAGATCCCGGTTTGATAGGGGGAATTGTTACAAGGATAGGGGACCTTGTTCTCGATGGAAGTATTAAAACACAATTACTTAATATGAGAGAATCTTTAAAAAGGGGTGAGAGTGTATAATGGAAATAAGAGCCGAAGAAATAAGTCAGATTATTAAGGAACAGATTACGGATTATGATAAGAAGGTTGAACTGAGTGAAACAGGTGTTGTTTTGTCCGTCGGAGATGGCATTGCACGCGTATATGGGCTGGAAAAGGCCATGGCACTTGAGCTTGTAGAATTTCCCGGCGGTATCCTGGGCCTTGTGCTGAACCTTGAAGAAGACAATGTGGGTTGCGCCATTATGGGCGAAGATATCCACATCAAGGAAGGCGATATGGTCAAACGGACCGGCAAAATCGCCGAGGTTCCGGTTGGTGAAGCGGTTCTCGGCCGGGTCTTATCTGCTGTTGGCGACCCTTTAGATGGAAAAGGCCCAATAGACGCCAAGGAGTCCAGCCGGGTTGAAATGGTTGCACCGGGTGTTATCGAGCGGAAGGGTGTCCATGAACCCTGCTATACGGGAATGAAGGCTATCGATTCCATGACACCGGTTGGCCGGGGTCAGCGTGAGCTTATCATCGGTGACCGCCAGATCGGCAAGACAGCCATTGCAGTTGATGCCATCCTTGCACAGAAAGATACGGACGTTTACTGTATTTATGTAGCTTGCGGGCAGAAAAAATCCACAGTGGCACAGGTTCATGCTGTCCTGGAAAAAAGCGGTGCCATGGAATATACCACCATCGTAGCCGCATGTGCCAGTGATCCGGCAACACTGCAGTTTATCGCTCCTTATTCAGGATGCGCAATGGGAGAATACTTCCGCAATAAAGGGCAGCACGCTTTGATTATTTATGACGATCTTTCAAAACAGGCTGCGGCTTACAGACAGGTTTCACTTCTTTTACGCCGTCCGCCCGGACGTGAGGCCTACCCCGGAGATATTTTTTACAACCATTCCCGTCTCCTGGAACGGGCTTCCAAGATGAATGACGAACTTGGCGCAGGGTCACTTACAGCGCTTCCGATAATTGAAACCCAGGCTGGTGACGTATCCGCCTATATTCCGACAAATGTTATTTCAATTACAGACGGCCAGATATATCTTGAACCGGGCCTGTTTTTTGCCGGTGTCCGGCCGGCCATTAACGTCGGTCTTTCCGTATCCAGAGTTGGTGGCGCTGCACAGGTTAAGGCCATGAAACAGGTGGCAGGTACATTGCGCCTGGACCTGGCTCAATACCGCGAACTGGAAGCATTTGCTGCTTTTGGAAGCGACCTGGATGCTGCAACACAGAAACAGTTGACTCGCGGCGCAAGGCTGGTTGAAATACTTAAACAGCCGCAATATCAGCCCCTGTCAATGGAAAAACAGGTCACAATCCTCTATGCCGGAACAAAGGGATTTCTTGACGAATATCCTCTTGATGTTCTTGGAAAATATGAGGCCGGGCTTTACTCGTTTATTGAAGACAGGTATTCGCAGATTTTTTCTGAACTTAAGGAAAAAGAAGAGATTTCAGATGATCTGGACAAGGTAATGGCAGAGGCCATGAATGCTTATGGGGAAGAGTTTAAGGATACTATTAAATAATAACAACCTATTGCCTGTGTTATGTGTTGCTTATGCAGGTTTGATATATCCTGAGTATGTAGCACAAAACCGGCAACGGAATAAATAAGGGCTTTGGTTTATGGCAAGTTTAAAAGATGTCCAAAATAAAATTTCTGCGGTTAAAAAAACAAAGCAGATCACAAAGGCCATGAATATGGTGGCTACCTCAAGATTGAGGGGCGCTCAGACAAATATGGAAAATTTTCGCCCTTATGCCGGTAAATTTTCGGAAGTATTGGGGAGCCTGGCAGAAAAATCCGGTGAAGAAGCCAGTCCTTTGCTGGTACCGCGTGAGGAAGTAAAGAAAATCCATGTGGTTTTATGCACTTCCGACAGGGGACTGTGCGGTGGATTTAACGTCAACCTGATTGATAAGGCTAAATTATTCGTAAAGGAAAGATCCGGTGATGATATCGAGATGTCCTTTACGAATTTTGGGAAAAAGGGACGTGATTGGTGCCGAAAAAACGATATTACTATAGACGACGAGTACATTGGAGTCGTGGGAACAACCTTCGGGTTTAATGTGGCTGCAAACGCAGGGCGTAAGTTTGTGGAGGGATATTTAAGCGGGGACTATGACGAAGTCTATGTCGTCTATGCTGAATTTGTAAGCATGGGGAGGCAGGTGCCCACCTTAAAGCAACTCCTTCCCATACCACCTATTGAAATTGTCGAGGATGAAGCGGAAGATAAAGAGTATCTTGCCGAACATATTTGCGAACCTTCGGCTGACAGCCTTTTGGAGGAGTTGCTTCCGAAAAGTGTTCATGTAAAGTTGCACAGTGCACTCCTGGAAACTTCAACCAGTGAACATGCGGCACGGATGGCTGCAATGGACAATGCAACAACGGCATGTAATGATATGATTGAAAATTTGACGCTGGCATATAACAAGGCTCGGCAGGCAGCCATTACGGCTGAGTTGATGGACATTGTCGGTGGTGCAGAGGCACTTAGGGGATGAAAATAAATACTGTATTTTACATATAGGAGGTTTTTAGATGGGAGAGAATATTGGGAAAATTACTCAGGTTATGGGGCCTGTCGTTGACGTCGAGTTTGAACAGGGTAATCTGCCTACAATTTATACGGCGCTTACGATCAGCAACCCTTCCATAAGTGATGAAGAGGGCAACCTTGTCGTTGAAGTGGCACAGCACCTTGGTGACAATGTGGTCAGAACAATTGCCATGGATGTTACCGACGGTCTGATGAGAGGACAGGAAGTAAAGGATACAGGCAAACCGATAATGATGCCTGTTGGTGAAGCAGGCCTGGGACGGATTCTCAATGTTGTTGGGAGGCCTGTTGACGGACTTGGTCCGGTAAGCCAGGAAAAGATGCTTCCCATACACCGTGAAGCGCCAAAATTTACCGAGCAGGACACAACGGTACGTGTTCTTGAAACAGGTATTAAGGTTATCGATTTGCTCGTCCCGTTTCCACGAGGTGGGAAAATGGGCCTCTTTGGCGGTGCGGGTGTAGGTAAGACGGTTATCATGATGGAAATGGTTCATAACATCGCCTTGCAGCACGGTGGTATCTCGGTGTTTGCAGGTGTGGGTGAAAGAACCCGTGAAGGGAACGATCTTTATCATGAAATGAAGGATGCCGGTGTACTTCCAAAAGCGGCCCTTATTTATGGACAGATGACTGAACCTCCCGGGGCAAGAGCCCGTGTTGCGCTTTCCGCTCTGACAGCCGCTGAATATTACAGGGATGAAGAAGGTCAGGACGTTCTTATCTTTATTGACAATATTTTCCGTTTTACACAGGCCGGCTCAGAGATCTCTTCACTTTTGGGACGTATGCCCTCAGCTGTTGGTTACCAGCCGACTCTGGCCGTTGACCTTGGTGAGCTCCAGGAACGGATTACCTCAACGGACAAGGGATCTATTACTGCTGTTCAATGTGTATATGTTCCCGCAGATGACCTTACCGACCCGGCGCCTGCTACCACATTTGCACATCTGGACGGTACAGTGGTTCTTTCCCGTAAGCTGGTCGAGCTTGGTATCTATCCCTCAGTTGATCCGCTTGATTCAACATCAAGAATTCTGGATGCCGCATATATAGGCGATGAACACTACCAGGTAGCTCAGCAGGTACAGCGAATTCTTCAGAAATATACCGAACTCCAGGATATTATTGCTATTTTGGGTATTGATGAATTGGCAGACGAAGATAAAATCACTGTATCACGTGCGAGAAAGATTCAGCGTTTTCTGTCACAGCCTTTTCATGTTGCCGAGGTTTTTACAAATGTACCCGGATCTTATGTAAAGATCGAGGATACGGTTAGCGGTTTCAAGGAAATCGTTGAAGGAAAACACGACGATCTTCCGGAGCAGGCATTCTATATGGTTGGAAGCATTAAAGAAGCAATTGAAAAAGCCGAAAAGATGGCTGAAGCAGCATAGCTGAGAGGTTTAAATAATGGCTGAAAATATTAAATTAGAAGTTGTTACACCTGAAAAGTCTGTTGTCAGTGAGGACGCTCAGATTGTAATGGCCCCCGGTTCTCTCGGCGAGTTCGGTGTTCTCATTGGGCACACTCCTTTTTTAACCACCCTTAAAATTGGTACGATTCGCTATAAAAACGCTGACGGGACTGAAAGATATGTGTTTGTCAACAGCGGATTTGCTGAAGCGCTTCCTGATAAAGTTACTGTGCTGGCAGAGTCGGCTGAAAGAAGAAAAGATATTGATGTTGAGCGCGCAAAGGCTGCCATGGAGCGTGCCGAGAAGCGTTTAGCCGAAGATCGGTCAAAAGAGGATATTGATTTTAACCGTGCCAAAGTCGCTCTTACAAGAGCGATTGAACGGGTAAAGCTTACCGAATTGAGAAATTAATAGCCTTATTTAAAGACATATAAATGAAACCCTGTTGCTTTGGGGTAAAAATGTTTATATATATAAAAGGGTAAACCAGTTAAATCGGTTTACCCTTTTTATATAGAAAAATATATCAAAGCGAGAAGCCCTATGAAATCAATTGAAAATAATGTTGCTGTAATCATACTTGCCGCAGGTATGGGAACGAGGATGAAATCGAAAAAAGCTAAAGTTCTCCACGAGATTCTTGGGAAACCCATGATTTTGTATGTTGTGGAAACTGCAGAAAAAGTCGCTGGAAATGATGTAATCCTTGTCATAGGAAATCAGGCGGATAAGGTGAAAAGGATTGTTTCTGAAAAAGCAGAAGTGAGATATGCATACCAGGATAAACAGCTTGGAACCGGACATGCGGTTTCGTGTGCATTGTCTTGCATACCCGACTATTGTGAAGAAGTTGTAATACTGTGTGGAGATGTTCCACTCCTTACTGCGGAGACAGTAATGCAGCTAGTTGATGATCATGTTAAAACGAAACGTGATATTTCACTTTTAGCAGTCGAAAAGGATAATCCAAAAGGCTACGGCAGGGTTTTGTATGATGATAAAGACAATGTTTCAAAAATAGTTGAGGAAGCGGATGCAAATAAAGAGCAAAAACAAATTAAAATGATTAATACAGGTATTTACTGTGTGAGAAAGAAATTTTTAGTAGATACAGTGGGAAAAATCAAATCAAATAATGCTCAAGGCGAATTTTATCTGACTGATATTATTGAAATGGGGAATAAAGGGAAAAAACTTGTTGGAGCTCTCGTTGGAAATGATGATAAGGAATTTTTCGGGATCAACAGCAACGAAGACCTTAAAGAAGCTGAAAAAATAATGAAAAGCCGAATTAGTATTATATCTTGACTTTATCATGCATAATAGATTATACTGTTTAAAAATATTTTGAGGTAAAAATTTGGATAATGAGGAAGTTATACGGCAGTTTGAGGAAATTGAACATAAAGTTGAACGTGTGATAGAGGCTTGTAAATCACACGAGACGACCAACTTAGAACTTATTAATAAAATTGAACGGTTAGAGGAGGAGCTTCAAAAAAAGACTGAGGCGGAAAATAAATACTTAGAGGAAAGGGCCTTAATTCGGTCGAAGATTGATAGTTTGTTGGTCAGACTTAAGGATATTACAGAAGTTGAGTAATAACGGTCAACAGAGTAAATACTCAAAAGAGGCAGGATACACATCCATTGGAAGAACTTGTAACAATAGAACTCTTTGGGAGGTCTTATACATTCAAAGCCGAATCAGAAATTACGATGGCAAAAGATGTTGCTGACTACCTTGTAAAAGAGGTAAGCAAAGTTGAAGTACAACAATCAATTAAATCATCAAACATTTCCAAACTTGCAATTATGATTCTGGCTGCACTGAACATAGCTAATGAAAATATGGAACTGAAAAAAAAACATTCGGATTTCATGCATTCAATTTCAAAGCAATCATCTGACCTGATACGCTCATTAGATGCGTTTGTGCAATAAACGACAGAGGTGTTTTTACAAGTTGCAACCAGTTGAAAAAGTTAAACTGCTTTTTTCCGGTAATTATTTTTATAGCATTTGTTGGCCAAAATAAATGTGTACCTTCTTGCTGGCCATCAGAAATATCCGGCCTGTTGTGTGCTTATATTTTATGGGAATAAACGTAATCCCTGCCGTGTTCGTGATTGGAAGTTACTCTTTGATCCAACATTCATTTAACGGGAGCTGTCCCTGGTTTTGGTGTGCATGTTCTGATTATACAGAAAAGCCTGAAGAAACTATATGGCACCCACTTTGAACCATGGTTCAAAGACCTGCCAACACGGCATTATGGTGGGGATTCCATTTTATTTAAAGTTCGATTAAATTTTTTGATATGTGTAAATTTTAAGATTTTATCTAATAAATAATATTTTTAAATTTTCTTTAATCATATCCAATAAATATATAACACAACTCCAAAAAATTATATTGATAGCCCTTCCTTTTTCCTCATTTAACAACCGAACTTTAACCTGAATTGAAACATTTTTAATTGATATCTACCGATTTATTGCGCCTTCCCGCAGGCGGCGGGGCGAAAATCATCGATTTGAGGGGGACCTGCATTGTTTGCGAACTATTATACACCAGGTATGCATCAGGATCTCGTGATATCTCTTTGCAACAAATCGCTCAACTTTGATGACGTCGTAGAAAGTCCCATCTGCTGCGTTGCAGCGGTTTTTCAGACACTCGGCATACTATATATATTGCCTCGTCCCTGAAAAACCACTGCGCCTTGCACCCCAAGGGCACTTCCTGCGGGCACCATCGGCGATACTTTTTACGAGACTGCCTATTTTTTGTTTATTAAGAATTGCCGGCAGGAAAATAGCGCTTATTGAAAAGTGACATTTATATGAATATTTCCAACAAATTGCAATATGAAACGATGTCCGAAGCAGAGCTTGAACCTGTTTTGGAGCTTCTTGAAGGGGGTGATCCGAATAGTATAGCTTTAAAAGCCGGAATTACCAGAGAACAGCTTTTCCGGATGCGTGATGATCTGCTATCTCAGGCTGAACATAAGAGGGCCGAATTAACTGATGTGCCATCGGAAAAAATCGGCAGGAATGAACCCTGTCCCTGCGGCTCAGGGAAAAAATATAAACATTGTTGTTTGCAAAAACATGAGAGAGCAAGGGAGACTGAAGATTCGGAACAGGCAGAAAATCTTCG
>JAUWMJ010000193.1 GCA_030613225.1 Desulfobacterales bacterium | reverse complement strand
ATTGGCTGCCACAGGCTTGTATGGCTTATCCGTCATGTCTTGGCTACTGACGTTCATGGTTTTAAGAGTGAGATCGCCTCCCCCCGGCATTGCATCGGCAGCATTAATAAATAAGTTGAAAAGAACCTGTTCTATCTGGGTACTGTCCACCTCGATCGCCGACAGGTCTGGTTCAAACCGACGGTTAATCGTAATCTCCTTTCGGGTACGACCAAACGTCTCAGCACTATCGTCAACGATCTGGTTCAAAACTAGGCGTCTTGCTTCATATTTTCCCTTTCTGGCATAACCGAGTAGCTGACTGGTCAGCCTGGCCCCGCTTTTAATACTTTCTTCTATATTTTTCAGTTTGTTGTATTGTGGGTATGAGCTGTCAATATTAAAGAGCAGCAGCGAAACATTTCCCTGGATTCCCATCAATAGATTATTAAAATCATGAGCAATGCCGCCTGCAAGAGTTCCAATCGACTCCATCCTTTGGGCATGATGCAATTGTGCTTCGAGTTTTTTCTTTTCGGAAATATCACGAAGGATCACCAGTATTCCCGCCGGATTTCCTTCATGGTCTTCATACCGTGAAGCGCTAATACTGACATCTATGAGCCGACCATCTTTTGTATATCGTTTGGTTTCATACCCATGGCATGAGGTTCCATTTTCAACGAGTCCTTTAATAACAGCCATAGTTGATTCTTTCTCAAACTCGGGAAGAAACGGGATACGTTCCCCTTCCACTTCTGAAAGCGTCCAACCGAATATTTGAATGAATACAGGGCTTACATACTTGGTTCTACCTTGCAAGTCGTAAATAACAACGGCGTCGGCTGATGAATGAATCAAAGAGCGGTACAGCTCTTCAGCCCTTTTAGATTCTTTGTAAAGCTTCCTGAATTTTTCTTCGCTTTCCAGTAAAGCCTCTTCCGTGCGTTTCCGTTCGGTAACGTCTTTCAGGCTCCCTTCATAGTAAAGTACACCACCGTCAGCGTCTCGGACAGTTCGGGAATAATTTTCCATCCAAATGATCGTTCCATTGTACTGGCGCATCTGAATTTCAAAACCATGACTGCTCTTTAGAGTTTCAATTTGCCTTTTCCACTGATTTCGGTCTTCCGGGTTGACATATAAATCCTGTGCATTACGGCCTAAAAATGTTTCCAGATCAGGATACCCGAGCATTTCCACCAGGGTCGGATTTGCATCAAGAATATTGCCATCCGGTGTTGTACGATAGAGCCCTTCAGGAACACCGTCGAATAGACTCCGGTAATGTTCTTCACTCTGTTTTAAAGCCCCTTGGGTCAGCTTGAGTTCGGCAAGGCGCTGTTCAAGACGAATGAAAAGATCTTTGAGTTGAGACTGCATATTGTTAAACGCTCCGGCTAGATCGCCGATCTCGTCCTTGCGCTGAAGCAGAGCAACATATTCGTTAGCTTCCCATTCACCTTTTCCAAGTTTTTTTGCCGCCCTGGCAAGTTGTTCAATGGGCAGGATGTAGCGAAGACCCGAACGGCGGCCTAACAGGTAGACACAGGTAAAGGTAAACAGGAGAAAAACTGCTGAAACACACCAAATAATAACTCCCTGACGGGAAACAAAATCCTGGTAACGAGCCGCGATTTTTTCTGCTTTGTTTTTCATTGCGACAACCGGGGCGGAAAACTCATCAATATAAGTCGTAGCAGCAATCATCAGCGTTTGGCCGGAGAGAGGTTCATGGACCGGGGTCATGGTCATGTATTTGCGTCTTGTCGTTTGGTCTGCCTCAAGCCAATCATAGTAGCCTGAAACTTCCTTACCCGAAAGTGTAGGTTCAAATATAGCCCACCATGAAGGTAGTTTCTCGGACAGTAATTGCATGTCAAAGTCAATGAGACTCGGGTTTGGATGAATCCGCATAATGCCGGTACCGGCCTCATATAGGCAAGTATAGCCGGTCTCGCCGACTTTTTGTATAGTAAAGTCTTTAAGATACTGATTTTTCTGGAGCTCTTTAATGGTGAGTCCCGGGTTAGCTTGCAGAAATATACCGATCTGTTTCGCGACATCCCTCGCCTTTGCCCGGATAATTTTCTGACCCAACAGTTCCAGCTGTTGTTCGGCATCTTCGTTCAGTTCATCAGTTGATCTTTTGATCAGGTCAGAGATGTAGTTTTCTGCAAGAAAAGCTCCGCTCATTGTAAAGACAAGAAGGAGCAAAACCGGCACAAGCGATACAAATAAATAATCTTTTGTGAATCGTTTAGCCAGCGATTGAGATACTTGATCGACACTCTTCATTAGATCCTCCATCTTCTGCCAACGGGTTATTAAAGGGCGTATTCCTGCTGCTCGCTTTCTTTTTCTGTATCCGTTCACAGGTTCAGGGTTCAACGTTCAGGGTTGGGGACAAGGACAAAATTGAAGACTCGAAGTTCTCGTAAAAAATGCTGGTTTTGCCACATAATTGTCAATACGCCTCCAAAATGGAGTCCGGGGATAAGAATGAAACCTTGAACCCCTGAACCTTTGAACCCGTGAACGGTAACAATTTAAGGTTGTGCACTATAACCGGCGAGTTCGAAAAGTGACGTTTTACAAAGGGCTCAACCGGTTGAATCCCAATATGTAGTGGGGTCGGAAACCCAACGGTAATTTTCATTATCATAAAAGAAAGTGGGATTAAGATACCGAATAGCTGCTTTATTGTCAAGACGGGGTTTTGCTATAAATTGGCAAAAATTTCGGGATGTTTGGCGCAGGAAGCCAGTCTTCGCCAAGCTTCGCCTGACAAGCCGGTCTTCGCCAAGCTTCGCCCTGACCAACCTGTCTGCCCGAGTGCTGTTTTTAAAAATAGGCTTCGGCGGGGTAATGCGCCTGAGGCGCACAAGTCTGGATTTCTGATGTAGTTTGCCCCGCCGAAGAATCCAAACCGAAGGCGGATCATCCACACTGGGCTCGGGCTGCTCGTCAACTGTCTGCGTGCAACGCACAGGCAGGTATGCGGGAAAAACTTCGATGGGAGGGGGGCCATCCAGAGGCGGGTAAACATTAGCAACGGGCCGTGGCTTTCGCTTTATCACCCAAAGGTCCAGCTGGTTGGGTGTTTTTTTTATCACATTCGGATCCTCTATAAACGCAATTCAATAGCCAACGGTCTGATCCGTGTGATACGCTTGAAATCTTCGTCCCTGTGCAAAAGGAGAACTTTTGACTCAATGGCTATCTGTGCTGTACAGCAATCCACAGAGCTGCTCAAAGTAATTCCTTTTGTTCTCAATTCAAAATATATCCTCGCAGCTTCTCTCAAGGTTTTTTCGGTTGCTTCAAGGTAGAACTGTATTGAAAGGTAGTCATCGAGTTGGTTCCATTCCATCTCGTCTTTGGAGCATTGAAGAAGTTCGAGTTGTGTGAAACGAAATCTCGTCTGAAACAGCCTTGATTATCCCTTGTACATGAGATAACATTTGCTGCAGTATTCGTAAGTAGCACATTTTAGTTATGTATTCTGTGGAAGGACTAATTCTAATTTAATTTTCGTTTCTAAGGTAAAAAACAGTATGACAATGAATCTTGAATCTTTTTTACTGGCCCTGGAACAGGAAGTCGCAAGTTACCATACTCCTGTTGTTGACCTGATCGCAGTACAGACCCGTGATCCATTCAAGGTGCTGGTTGCTACAATTCTTTCAGCAAGAACAAGAGATGAAACCACTGCCAAAGCCTCTGCCAGGTTGTTTAATGAAGCACCCGATATTCATGCGCTTGCCGGATTGAGTGAGGAAAGAATACGTAAATTGATACAACCTGTTGGATTTTTTAACAATAAGACTAAGCACCTTTATAGTCTTCCGGACGCCCTGAAAGCTTATGATGATAAGGTGCCGGATGAACTCGATGAACTGTTAAAACTGCCCGGGGTAGGGCGTAAAACAGCCAATCTTGTTTTATCTGTGGCATTTGACAAACCCGCCATATGTGTTGACACCCATGTTCATCGAATCATGAATATCTGGGGTTTTGTGAACACTAAAAATCCTGAGGCTACAGAAAAGGCTTTGCGAAAAATATTACCTGTCAAATACTGGAAAAAGGTTAACTCAATCCTTGTCACTTTTGGGCAGGAGCGCTGCAAACCCGTGGGTCCTCAATGTGACTGCTGCCTATTTGAGCAGAATTGTCCAAAAATCGGTGTAACGCCAAGGCGGGTAAAAAGCAACGGCCTTGATATCATGAAAATTATTTCCTGGAATGTTAACGGACTCCGGGCAGTTGAAAAAAAAGGTTTTGCTGATATCGTTAAAGAGTCAGGGGCAGATATCTTTGCAGTTCAGGAGACCAGGGCTCAACCGGAGCAGCTTTCAGATGAACTTAAAAATATTTACGGTTATTCAGGTTATTTTGCCCAGGCCAAGAAGAAAGGTTATTCAGGGGTTGCGGTTTATACCAGGAAGAAACCCTTGAGAGTAACCACCGGTATTAGAGTGCATCAATTCGACGACGAGGGTCGTGTCCTTACCCTGGAGTTTGCAGATTTATTCCTGATAAATGCATATTTTCCTAATGCGCAGCATGAGCTTAAAAGAATAGATTATAAACTTGCGTTCAACAATGCCCTGTTTGAATATGCAAAGCAATTGGCAGGTAAAAAATCAACAATTATTTGTGGAGATTTTAACGTTGCTCATAAAGCCATAGATCTTGCCAATCCCAAAGCCAATGAAAAGAATCCCGGCTTTTCCATTGAGGAAAGAAACTGGATGGACGGGTTTATAAATGCCGGATGGGTGGACACCTTCAGGGTTTTCAATCAGGAGCCGGGGCAATACACCTGGTGGAGTTATCGTTATAATGCCAGAAGTAAAAATATCGGCTGGCGGATTGATTATTTCATAATTGATGCAAACAGCAAATCAAGATTGAAAGGTGCTGCCATATTAACTGATATCCCCGGTTCTGATCATTGCCCGGTGCAGGTTGAATTGAAAACCGGGTTGAAATAGAAGTTCGACCTGTGTGGCTATCTTTTCGTCTTATGCCTGATGGCATTTATCAATAAATATAACCCGGAGTATTCCATAAAATTTACAGGAAACAAATTCGGCTTTGACAGGCAAAATAGAATCTATAATTATCCTTTGTACATGATCTCAAAATTTTCCGATCTTTCAAAAAGCTTTTAATGAGCTTATAAGTGAAGGGAAAGTAAAGAATCTTGATGCACCGAGAAAACGACCGGTTCATGCAATACATTTTCACAAAAAAGAATTATTAAGGAAGGTTGACCCATGAGTACAAAATCATCAATAGAATGGACAGAGCAAACCTGGAACCCTGCAACCGGTTGCACAAAGGTTTCACCCGGATGCCAAAATTGCTATGCAGAAGCCATGGCGCGCCGCTTGAAGGGTATAGGTGTTAAGGGATATGAAAAAGGTTTTACCCTTACTCTGCAGCCGGACAGGCTGAATGAGCCTCTGATGCGCAAAAAACCGGCCATTTATTTTGTCAATTCCATGAGCGATATGTTTCATGAAGATATTCCGGATGATTATATCCGGCAGGTATTTGATGTGATTAAAAGTGTACCCCAACATACCTTTCAAATACTTACAAAACGGGCTGAAAGGATGGAATATTTTTTTAATGCCAATGATGTTCCTGCTAATGCTTGGATGGGGGTTTCTGTAGAAAACAAGAAACATGGTATGCCAAGGATTGAACACCTCAGAAATATCAAGGCACACATACGATTTTTATCAATAGAGCCTCTTCTTGAAGATCTGGTGGAGCTTGATTTATCAGATATTCAATGGGTTATTGTGGGTGGTGAATCCGGCCCAAGGCCAAGACCAATGAAACCAAAATGGGTCGAAAGGATAAAAATGCAATGTGAAGATTGTAATGTATCCTTTTTTTTCAAGCAGTGGGGCGGATGGGGTGTTGATGGTAAAAAACGCTCAAAAAAAGCAAACGGAAGACTTCTGCTCGGACGAACCTGGGATAGCATGCCGGCTTTAAATAGCCCTTCGTTGGCTGTTTGTTAATTTGATTTTAATTGAGTTGTCGAATGGAAAATGTGGATTGCTTAAAAAGATTTGTAATATCAAATTTCAAAACAAGGTCTGAAAAATCATGACTGAATCTGAGAAAACTACACGGAAGAAAAGAATCGATTCAAAGTTGAAGTCATCATTGCTGAACTGGGAAGTCGTGCCATGGAGCAACGGCCTGGATACGAATTCTCTTGCTGCGCATGCAGTAGAGGATTTTGGAGTTGAGGATCGGGCAAAGCTGGCCTGAATCCGGGATGCATAAAATGTGAAGTTATTTTTGCGCGAGCCCTAAGCACCGACCAGCTGAAAATACTGAAAAACACTATAGAACCGCTCCCGATAAAGAAAT
>JAUWMJ010000186.1 GCA_030613225.1 Desulfobacterales bacterium | reverse complement strand
CAAGGCTATATAATATTGCCTCAACTAACCGAATACGTTCAATTGGTTGAAGCCCGGTAGCTTTCTTGGCCAATTGATCTACTGATTCCATAATATTTCTCCTATTCTATTATATCCTAACAGTGTTAATAAATGTAAAATATTTCCATGACATAGAAATATATATCTGAAAATTCTTTCCACGTATCCGTATATTAAATTCAACTATGGTAAATATTTCTCTTAAATTTTTCGATTTTTATTAATTATTTGATTTAATAGTATAATACAGTGAAGGTCTGGAAAGCAAGATAAAATTTAAACCGAATCTAGGATATTTTTTAGTGAATCAAGTCCGTGAAGTTTTACGATATTACCATGAATTAATAAAGCTGAAGTATTATCTTCAGGCAGCTCCATAAGGTACAGGTGGGAAGATTGGTATATTTCCGAGTATCAAGGGAACTTGGAATGAGTATGGTACAGTTGTCAAAACGTTTAAAAATATCTCAGCCTACAGTAAGCAAACCCGCAATCCGGTGTGAAAAAATTGCAAAGGAAAACAAATTTGAACTATTGAAAAGTAAGTAATCAACATATCAAGGAATGTCCCGCAAGCTGAAGAAATAAAAAGGCCATTGGGTACTCCACCACTGAAAAAATTGTGGTATACAGTGTTTGCGAAGTTGACGTATATAGTGTAAAAAAATTGATGATACGAATGAACTGAGCCGATTGCTCAACAAATCAAACTTCTACAGAAGTTTTAACTGGTCATATGTTTATGAACAGTATCACATATACGATTTTGCAAGCATATATTGAGAAAAAATAAGGGCTTGAATAGACGCTTTCGTGGGGTGGAATAGAAGATATTTATGGTAATTGTGATATCGATAATGTATACAATTTTGGCAATTGGGTGATAAAAATGCTGTTAACAATAACTAATTCAAAAGCGCCTGCTACTAACATCGGGTTCCTTTTACATAAAAATCCTGTCAGATGCCAGGATTTTAAACTTAATTTTGGGAAAGCATATGTATTTTATCCGGAGGCAACACAGGAGAAATGCACGGTTGCGCTTTTATTGGACATAGATCCCGTAAGTATGGTTCGAGGCAAAGAAGGTTCCAGAAAAAGCGGACCGCTTGCTCAATATGTAAATGATCGACCTTATGTCGCATCATCTTTTTTAAGTGTTGCCCTTGCCAAAATATTTGGCTCTGCTTTGCAAGGCAAATGCAAACGCAAGCCGGCGCTTGTTCAAGACCCATTACCATTAAAAGCTAAGCTCTCGGTATTGCCATGCAGAGGAGGGAAAAAATTCCTATACAGTTTATTCGAGCCATTAGGTTATAAGACTACGGCTTCCAGGCATTCACTTGATGAAGTTTTTCAGGATTGGGGAGAAAGTGTATATTATACTGTGGAACTGGAGAAAAAAACGACATTACAGGAATTGTTAACCCATCTTTATGTTCTGGTTCCTGTTCTTGATAATAGTAAACATTATTTTGTTGGTGAGGCAGAACTGGAAAACCTTCTATCAAAAGGAGAAGGTTGGCTTGCAAAGCATCCCCAGCGGGAAGTGATTGCAAAAAGATATCTCAAGTTCCGTATCAGTCTTGCACGGCAAGCTTTAGCACGTTTGACGGAGGAAGATCACCCCGAATTTAAAGAATATGAATCAACGACACATAATAAAGAAGAAGAACTGGAGAAAACTATCAGCCTTAACGAGCAAAGGCTTGGGACTGTTCTCGCAACTATAAAAGCATCGGATGCAAAACGAATTTTAGATCTGGGATGCGGTGAAGGCAGACTATTGAAAGATCTTATCAAGGACAAATCTTTTACTGAAATCGTTGGGGTGGATGTATCGGTACATTCACTTGAAATCGCACAAAGGAGATTAGGTTTAGAACGACTGCCCGATCAAATAAAAAATCGTATCAAGTTGATTCATGGCTCCCTTATGTATAGGGATAAAAGATTTCACGGGTTTGATGTCGCAGCAGTGGTAGAAGTTGTTGAACATTTTGACCCGCATAGATTGGCTGCATTTGAGCGGGTTCTCTTTGAATATGCAAAACCGAAAAAGATAATTCTCACTACACCAAACAGAGAATACAATATCATGTGGGAGAATATGTCCGAAACCGATCTGCGTCATAAGGACCACCGATTTGAATGGTCGCGCAAAGAATTTCATGGGTGGGCAAATGGTATAGCTGAGAAGTTTGGATATTCAATAAATTTTCTTCCCATAGGCCCTGAATACGCAACAGTCGGTTCACCAACACAGATGGGAGTTTTTTCACGTGAAGATTAAGATTCCGAATCTTTCTCTTGTGGTTTTGATCGGGCCATCAGGTTCCGGAAAATCAACGTTCGCCGAAAAGCATTTTCTGCCCACGGAAGTAATTTCTTCTGATTTCTGCCGCGGTCTTGTATCTGATGATGAGAATGATCAAGCAGTAACGAACGAAGCCTTTGAACTGGTACACACAATTGCAAAAAAGCGCCTGGCTTTGGGGAAATTTACAGTCATAGATGCCACAAATGTTCAGCAGGAAGCGAGAAAACCTCTTGTCGCAATCGCCCGTAAATATCACTGTCTTCCGGTTGCGATATTATTCAATCTGCCTGAAAAATTATGCATGGCAAGAAATAGAAAAAGGGAAAATCGTAATTTTGGGCTACATGTTATCCGTCAGCAACGATCACAGCTGCGTCGTTCAATAAAACGAATGAAGCAAGAAGGATTTCGACATATTTTTAGATTCGAATCTGAAGAAGAGGTCGAACAAGCTATAATTACCCGGGTACCGCTTTGGAATGACAAAAGGGATATGACCGGCCCGTTTGATATTATCGGTGATATTCATGGTTGCGGTGACGAACTGGAATTGCTGCTTAAGGAGCTCGGCTATGTTGCTACATATGACATATCTGAAGATAATACCTGGGGCAACAAAGTATATGCTCATCCTGAAGGTCGCACAGCTGTTTTTTTAGGGGATCTTGTTGATAGAGGCCCACGTATTCTTGATACGTTGCGAATAGTTCGAAATATGATTCAGGCCGGCAATGCTCTCTGTGTTCCTGGTAATCATGATATAAAATTTATGCGAAAACTCCGGGGAAAAAATGTTCAAATCACTCACGGTCTGGACAAATCTATTGCCGAGTTGGATTCGTTTGATGAATCGATACGTTCTCACTGCTGCAAGGGAATTGCAGATTTTCTATACAGTCTTGTAAGTCATTATGTTTTAAATAATGGCAAACTTGTTGTTGCTCATGCCGGGATGAAACAGGAAATGCAGGGGCGCGGATCAGGAAAAGTGCGTGATTTCGCATTATATGGTGAAACCACGGGCGAAACAGACGAGTTTGGTTTGCCTGTCCGCTATAACTGGGCAGCAGAATATAAAGGCCCTTCAATGGTTGTATATGGGCACACACCTGTCCCGGAACCCGAATGGCTGAATCGTACAATTAATATTGATACCGGCTGTGTCTTTGGCGGGCGTTTAACCGCCATGCGATATCCTGAAAAGGAGTTTATTTTTGTTCCTGCCGCTGAAACGTATTGTGAACCGGCAAAACCATTTCTGAATGAGTATGAGCAAGCCCCAATGCGCACAGTACAACAAACGCATGATGATTTGCTTGATGCTGAGGATGTTATCGGCAAGCGTATTATATCAACCCGGTTACGGTCAAACATCACTATTCGAGAAGGGAATGCTACTGCCGCTCTTGAAGTAATGAGCCGATTCGCAACTGACCCCAAATGGATAATTTATCTGTCGCCAACAATGTCACCTTGCGAGACAAGCAACAAAGACGGATATCTTGAATATCCATATGAAGCATTTTCGCATTATCGTTCAGCTGGTGTGCCCAAAGTTGTGTGTGAAGAAAAACATATGGGATCGAGAGCAATAATAATTATCTGCCGCAATGAAGATGTTGTACGAAAAAGGTTCGGGATTGTTAATGACGGAACTGGAGTTGTATACACTCGGACCGGCAGGCGCTTTTTTGATGACAAGGTTCTTGAAGAGGAACTGATTACCCATATTCGTGACGCAATGAATGCATGTGCTTTCTGGGATGAATTAAATACTGACTGGGTATGTTTGGATTGTGAGTTAATGCCATGGTCTGCCAAAGCACAGGAACTTTTGCGAAGTCAGTATGCATCAGTTGGAGCAGCAGCCCGGGCAGCTTTTGAAGACAGCTTGCCTATATTAAATACAGCAGCAAAAAGAGATGACCTTGAAAAGAATTTTGAAATGCCTGATAAGAGCTCTGCAAGGCCGGCGGATATTAATAAAATTCTTACATGGTACCAGAAACGTCAGGAGATGACTCAAAAATACGTTGAAGCGTATAGACATTACTGCTGGCCCGTAAATTCGATTGAAGATTTACAACTGGCCCCTTTCCACATTCTTGCAACCGAGAAAGCCGTTCATGCTGATAAAGATCATGTTTGGCATATGGAAACCATAAAGAAATTTTGTGATAAAAATAAAGATGTACTGCTTGCAACGCCATATAAAATTATCGATGTAACTGAACCGAAAGGTCAGGAGGAGGGCGAAAACTGGTGGAGTGCACTTACTGAAAAAGGTGGAGAGGGAATGGTTGTTAAACCATTTGATTTCATTACACGCGGAAAACGTGGTCTTGTACAGCCCGCAGTCAAGGTGCGAGGCAGAGAATATCTGCGGATTATTTATGGACCGGAATACACTTCAGGTAAACATTTAGAGCGTTTAAGATCTCGAGGCTTAGGAAGAAAGAGATCATTAGCTTTAAGGGAATTCGCTCTTGGTGTTGAAGCCCTTGAGCGTTTTGTCCGCAGAGAACCTCTCCGTAGAGTTCATGAGTGTGTTTTTGGTATTTTGGCTTTAGAAAGTGAGCCGGTAGATCCGAGATTATAACAAAGATCCAGCAGACAAAGAAACACTATGGGGAAATCGTAGTAAACTACTGCGAGCCCTTGGCAACGCAGAAGATGGGGTATCATCGGCTTTCCCGCAGGGCAAACAAATTAAAACTACGCTCCTTTACGCAAAATTGCTGTTAAGGGATCATCGATAAAAGGTTCTGGATTTTTCAGATCAATTACGTTATCTTTCTTCATGGTGGTTGTATCCTTTCATTTTGATGATTCAAAGTGCCGGGTAATTGCTTCAGAACAATCGCCCGGAGGATACACCACCTAATCTCTCAAACACAACTTTTGTTTATATCTCGACGGGCTGTTGCTCCTGGCGATAAGCTTAGTATGTTTTTGGGCGTCAAGGAAACTTGGTATGAGTATGGTACAATTGTCAAAACGTTTAAAAATATCTCAACCTACAGCAAGCCAGTCCGCAACCCGCGGTGAAAAAATCTCTTTCTTGTTAAAATAATCATTCATACATATTTTTAAATTTAACAGATGTCATAAACTCATTGGGATAATGAGCTTTGAGATAGGCCATTTTATATGCCAAGAGAGCTTCTTTTTCTATATAAACCCTTGATATAGTATAACCTATATATTTTTTTATAAGACCATATATCTTTCCAGCCTTCTGTCTTGGTATATTATTTAATTCTGCACCTTTTATAAATTTGATTTTATCAGTTTTCATAGCCTTAAAATCTCTTTTCAAAAGGTTTATACGAAATATTTCTCCCTGCTCTTTAGTAAAGCCTGCAATTTTAACCGCGATCTCAACTGCCTGCTCCCTATAAATAATGAGACCATATGATTCTTTCAATATGGGCTCAAGAGCAGGAACGATGTAATCAGTTATTTTCCGAGGATTTTTTCTGTCAGCCAAATCAAAATGATTTGTTTCATTTTTATTATCAATAAAATCCCACATCATATCATTATTAATCGGACCTAGTCGGTTCAAAGCAATAAGAGCAATAAGATCTGGGAACTTTTCCGGTTTAGCAAATTTAAGATAATGTTTGTCCATACATCTTTGAAACTGAAAAATACCATGTGTATCGCCTGAAGCTAAAAAATTATATGTTTTTTCATCTTCCAAATCTAAGGTATCAAGATCAGGAACAACTATTCCTTTTGCTTTTATATTGGCGATTGTTTGTTTGATAATATATGAAGGATAATTTTCCATGAACTCTCCTTTTCATAATTACAAATCAAGGTTTTTCCCTAATTGCCCTTCATTAAAGGTAATACGATTTTGATACAGTTGTTGATCGTGTTGCTAAAGTGTAGGAATTAATAGCGCTAAAGTATTATCTCCAGGCTGACAGCCCATAAGGTACAGGCGAGAAGTTTAGTATGTTTCTGTGCATCAAAGGAACTGAAGGATCTAAACAAGATCAAAATTATAAAAGGAATAAGCTCTCAGAAAAAATACGACATTTGGATCAGAGTATAGTGGACCCCAAAAATGAGACAGTGTGTTAAGGTGTGTTTCCAAGAAAAAGGAGGCACAGAATGGGCAGAAAAAAACATAGCAAGGAATTGAAGGCGAGAATTGCCCTTGATGCAATAAAGGGTCAGAAAACAATAT
>JAUWMJ010000248.1 GCA_030613225.1 Desulfobacterales bacterium | reverse complement strand
CAAGCTGACACTGGAAGATATCATCCAAAGTGTTCCGGATTCAGCCGATTTAGGGCTTCTTGAAAAAATTAAAGGGCGCGGTAAAAAAATGCGTCTTGCCCTGCTCAACCGACTTGCTGAAACCGGCAGATTGCTGAATATGGTCGTTACCACGGAAAAAGACGCGACGTCAGTTGCAGCATCCATCTTACGGTTAGCTGTCGAAAAAAACTCTGAATGGGGAGATAAAAAGACAGTCGTTGCGTGGGATCATCCTCTTGTCAGGAGTCTGGATCTTTCTGTACACCTTCAGGCTCATGATATCCCTGTTCATTATCCGGATATAAAATCAGGAGCAAAATGGCAAAAAGAATTTAGCATGCAGGCTGCAAGTTCATTCATTGGTATTACATCAGCCGACTACTGTATTGCACAAACCGCTACCCTGACCATGAAAACCAGCGTCGGGCAACCCCGATGCGTTTCACTTCTCCCATCTATTCATATCGCAGTTATAAGGCTGGAACAGATTCTTTCCGACCTGAAAGAGTTATACACGCTGCTAAAATGGGACCCCGATGAACAGGCCGAAGGTATTACAGACTGCATGACTTTTATCACCGGCCCCAGCAAAACGGCAGATATTGAGGCAACCCTTGTCCAGGGCGCCCATGGCCCAAGGGAACTTTATCTTTTTGTTCTTACATGAAGGGGCAAGGGGTCCTACGTTTTAAGTTTTAAGTCTCTATTAAAACAGATAATATCATTAACATAAAACATAAAACTTAATCCCGCCCCAGGCGGATCGCCTTCCTTGAACTCGAACCCCGGTTAAATATAAAAAAGATTTAACAGGGCAGGCAATAATTACCATTTTTCAAAGGTCTCCTTCGATAAATAAACAATAAATGGTTTTAGAGCGTCGGTCAAGTGTTTAGCAGGGGACATTCATTGATATATCGAATAAGCCGCTTGAAAAAATGAGGAATTCCCTTGAAAAATAATCTCGTCTCCCTTCCTCAGCACGTTCTGCATCAACGTCCCCTAAGCACAGACCTCGTAATCAATCATTAAAAAATCGCGGCGAGCCCTTATGTGACGCAGGATTGCATAATAATTGGACACTGCACTCAAGCTTCAGGTGTCGGGAGTCAGGTGTCAGTAGTAAAAAAGCGAGAGCCAGCCTGAAATCTGACACCCTAGAAAAAGCCGTATATCCTGGAAAAAATTGGAATAGCTATTAAACACCGATTTTCACAGGGGCTATAACCGCCAGAATATTACCCTAAAGAAGTAAGGGTGAATTGATGTAATTGCAGACTGTGCATTGTTTTCTTTTCATTGATATCCACAATATTAGGGTCTATTTTTGACGTATAAATATTTAATTTGTCGATTATAAAGATGCTCAATATTAGTAATGAATGCTCTAAAATGCTCTTTTAGCCCTATTTTATAGCAACTTATAAGCCATTATCTGTAAAGTTTAGCATAAGATTATTTAAATCACAGAGTGATAACCGTCAAAATAAAACCCTAATGCAGCGTTGTTTTGTTAGTTTGCATACGGCTAACTCATTAACATATAAATGGATATTAACAAGATTGCTTGGAAAGCCTTGGTAGTTATTATGACGATTAAGCTATCTGTGAAAATCGGTGTTAAAAAAGAACTGGAGAAAAAGAAAAGAGATTAGGAGCGTCCCTTCCAGGCTTCGCCTTTGGCTTCAGGCTACGCTTCCAAGCTACGCCCTGACAAGACGCCCTGGCAAGCGGCCTTGAGGAGCATCCGCCGGCGGCGGGCTTAAGGCCCAAAGCGACCCGTCTTCGCCTTCGGCTACGCCGCGCCAGGGAGCGCTCATTGAGCAAAAAGCTCAGCTTCAGGCATTATATACCTTCTGCCTTGCCCTTGCCGCATTCTTTAACGTATCAACATTAATATCTACATAATCAAAAAGCCGGGCATTTTCTTTGCCTGGTGCGGGACGGAGTATTCTTCCAAGATATTGAACAACTCTTCCGCTGAATCGTATCGGTGTTGCAAGAAATAGTGTTGACAGGTCCTTGCAGTCAAAACCTTCTCCTATCAGCTGACCTGTGGCGATCAAAACCTTAACCTTTCCCTTATTTAATCGGTCAATCACTTTTTGCCGATGACCTGCGCTTAAACTTCCCGTCAGGAGTTCGGATGATATTTTATATTTGTATCTAAGCAACGACTGAAGGGTCTCACAATGCTTTTTCCGGTCGGAAAGCACCAGGCAAACTCCTCCTTCCTTTTGCGTTTCTTTTGCTATATCTGCTGCTATGAGATGGTTTCTTTCGTCATTCATTGTGAGTTCTGAAAGCATTTTGCTGTATTGATTGACAGGATCAAAATAGGGTTTAAAGTCAGTTTCCCGGATAGTCACCTTGACTGGAAGAACATCACCTGTTTCAATAAGATGATTTTTATCAACTTCGTAGTGAACGTCCCCGAGATGCCAGAATATAAGTTTTGAAAGTTTATCCCTTCTATAGGGTGTGGCGCTTAAACCAAGCATATATTTTGAATCAAACTCGGTTACAGCTTCTGTAAATGTACGACTCGGAGCTCTGTGGCACTCATCGACAACAAGATTTCCAATATGCTGTGAGACTTCTAAAGCACATTTATAAAGGGACTGGACCAGGGCAACCGTGATTTTTTTTCCTATTTTCTTTTTTCCTCCACCAATTAAACCGACCTCTATGGCTGGAATTTTTAAAAAAGTCTCAATCCTCTCAATCCATTGAACAGCTAATTCTTTGGTATGAACAACAATCAGGGCAGGTTGATTGCGCTGAGCTATGATATAAAGTGCCATTATGGTTTTTCCCGAGCCGGTGGGAGAATTCAAGGTTCCGAACTCTTTAGACAGCATCCTGTCAACCGCCTTTTGCTGAAAGGGCTTAAGCCGGCCGGTGAATGAAAAGTCGACCTTTTTTAAGATTCGCCTTTTATCTTTAATCCGGTAATTTATCTGGTTGTGTCTGCAAAGGAGAATAAGCTGCCGCATGTACCCCCGTGGAATCCACAGGCCACCGCTTCTTATTTTATCGTAAAACTTAAGTGTTTTGGGCGTACCTCTGTTCCACCGGCTCATCCTGGCGTTCTCTATCCATTTTGGATTAGCGAATTCCAGTCTTTCAGTCAGTATTGCCATAAGTTTCGGCGGAACATTAGAAAGCCTTAAATTATTTATAAGGATAATATTCACTCTTCTTCAAGTAGTACCTTTGCCACATCTATGTCGTAGGCCTGATTTGGATCGAAGTTTTTGTTCTTGTGCATTGCGGCTGCCTGTTTAATTGCTTCATAAGGAACCCAGCCATGTTCTTCCCAAAGCCCTGGATCATCCGAATTTAAGAGCCTGAAAGATATTTCTCCTTCAGTCCTGCGCACATACATGCGAACTTTTTTATTTTGAATGTTAGGGTAATAATAAACGCCTCTTTCGTCTTTCATTTATCTGTTTCCTCTTTTCTAAAAATTATATCTTGCCCCGCTCTTGTGCAATCCTGATGTATGTTTCCATGCCGGTTTTAGGAGGCAGGTATTGCAGGTCTTCCGATTTTTTAATTAAACTTAAGGCTTCTTCAGGACAGGTGGTTACACACAGACCACAGCCTATGCACCTGTCACGATTAATTATTGCGATTTCATCTATAATATCAATGGCTTCCATCTGGCACCTGTCGATGCAGGTTTCACATCCTGAACATTCTTCATCATCAACCTGTGCAAAATAGTTGCTCTGTACAGCGGCAGACGGAACCGGCTGCTTTTTCAAGGACCTGAGAATTCCGCAGCAATCTCCGCAGCAACTGCACATGCCGCCTATCTTCTGCGAATTAAAAGGCTGCATTACAAGGCCTGCCTTTTCATTTTCTATGACAATCTTTTTGGCTTCTTCCTTACTGATATAACGCCCCATACCATTATCAACATAGTATCGCCCGTGGGAACCGAATATAAAGCAAGCCTCAAGGGGCTTGTCGCATCCCTTGCCGACAAGTTTTGCAGTCTTACGGCAAATACAGGGTGCAATTGCAATAGTCTTCTGATTATCAATAATTTCAAGAACATCTTCATAGGGCGCAACAGGCCATTTTGCAACCAGTTCGCGATTGATGGGAATCGTTCGCATAACAGGTGTTTTGAATGATTGGAAAGTGCGACCCAGCGCCGTTTCGTAGTACTCATAAAGATCATCGGATAACTCACGATCCACCGAATTAAGCTGAAACTCAAATATGCCAACCACAAACGGTATTGCAGAATATCGTGCGCTATCATCCTTTACTTGGCGAAACAGCAAGCCCTTTTTTGCCATTTGCTCCATTTGCTCTGCTGTCTTGATCGGATCAAGGCCAAGTCGTGAGGCTGCGTCATCCGGTGTTTCCAACAGAGGTAAAAGCCCCAAAAACAGCTCGGCATCCTCCAGGGTAAAAAGCTTTTTGAGTATCCTGATTTCCACCCCCGTTTTTGTGGCAGGATACCCGGTGGCCAGATCATCAAGCCGCTGTCTTAATTGTTCGTAGGTGTCACTCATAATTTAACCTCCTGTATATCACAAAAAGTGAGCTAAAGTGACTAAAGTGCCTAAAATGCCTAAAGTTGTGGTGTCGCTCTGCTCCGTCATAAAGCCGTCAGACAAGTCTATCTTTTTTATAAAAATAAAACAGACAAAATTCCTTAACTTTAGACACTTTAGTTCATTTTAGGCACTTTAGTCACTTCAAACCTGGTGTATCCTAACCCGGACAAGCCGGAACCTGATTGACTATTGATTATTGAAGATTGAATATTTGTGGATGTCGCTTCGCTCTGTCATTTTTATGATATTTTTTTAAAATTGATCCGCCGGAGGCGGACCTTACTTAGACCGATTTAAAGCCCTGGATAAAAAAAGAGTCAAGAAAAAAGAGCAAATGTTCGTTTTTAATTGACTCGAATTCTTTTCATTCCTAAAATGTATTCGTAGCCGTTCACGGGTTCAGGGTTCAAGGGTTCAAAGTTGCTTTTTCAACCCAAAGTCGCAACCAAAGATCCCCGCCCAGCGGGATCTTCGACAGGTTTGACGTATCAACGGTTGAGATTTGCATTGAACTTCGAACCTCTGAACCCTGAACCTTTGAACCTGTGAACGGTTACATGTATTCTATATAAAACATCTTTACAGGACTTATAATTTTGCAGTCTTCAACTGAAAATTTAGTATTCCTTGCCGGCAAAAAAGCATTTTCAAAAATAAGGGAAGAAGGCCTTAAGCCGGAAATGGTAAAAGTTATTGCCGGTGCGGCCGGCGGGCCAAAATGGCTGGTTCTCAATAATCTTGATCGGGTAATTTTTTCCTCCTGGTTTAAAATGCGAACGAAACCCCTTTTCCTGATTGGTTCTTCCATCGGTGCCTGGCGATTTGCAGCAGCTTCGCAAAACAA
>JAUWMJ010000369.1 GCA_030613225.1 Desulfobacterales bacterium | reverse complement strand
CCTTTTGAGAATCATTGCAGCCTCTGTCTCAGCCTTTTCTCCGCACCACATACCGTTTTTTGCAATCATAACATCATCGAAAAAGATATCAGCTTTGTACGGGTCTATCTTAACCCCCGCCCTGCCGGCTGCAGCGAGTATTCTGCCCCAGTTGGCATCCTCTCCAAAAAGGGCTGTCTTTACAAGATTTGAATTGGAAACCGTATCTGCAATTTTATATGCGTCTTTATCAGTTAGTGCGCCCCTGATAATAATCTCAACTAGCTTTGTCGCACCTTCTCCATCTTTAACAACCAATTTGGCGAGATCTGTCAGAACCTCATCCAGCACAATTTGAAAAGATTCCTTATGAACCGGATTTTTGACCGTTGCACCTGACAAACCATTAGCAAGAACAAGTATCGTATCGTTTGTACTTGTATCGCCATCAACAGTAATTTTATTAAAAGATTTATCCGTTGCAGCTAAAAGTACCTCCGTCAATAAATCATGGGAAATCTTTATATCGCTCACAACAAAACACAGCATGGTAGCCATGTCCGGGCGAATCATCCCGGAACCTTTGGCAACACCGGCTACTGTATAGGGCTTTCCTTCCATCTCCCCCTGTCGGCTCACCGCTTTCGGTACTTTATCGGTTGTCATTATTGCCTCTGCAAGGCTGGCCATACCATCCGGTTTTATATCTCTTACCAGTTCCGGCATTGCAGCTTCAATTTTCCCAACAGGAAACGGCTGGCCGATAACACCTGTTGAAGCTACCAGTACCAGGTCTTCGGATATTGCCAGCCCGGATGCCGCAAACCTTGTCATTGCAATAGCATCACGCATTCCCTGCTCGCCTGTGCAGCAATTGGCATTACCGCTGTTTACGATAACCGCCTGGCATTTGCCCGATTTTATTCTTTCCCTGTCAAGCAAAACCGGTGCTGCCTGAACCAGGTTTTTTGTAAATACTCCTGCAACAGTTGCCGGAACCTCGGAATAAATCAGCCCAAGATCCTTCCCGCCTTTTTTTTTAAGCCCTGAAGCAACCCCTGCCGCCTTGAACCCTTTGCATATTGCTTTCTCCATGTTTCTACCTATATATTTGTGAGTTCAGTGTTTGCAAACTTTGTATTGATTTCATGTTTGCATCTATAATATCCTTAAAGAAAAAGCAAAATATTTAAAGTGATGTGACACTTTAACTTTGTAAAATGAATTCAAACTTACGGATTTGTTTTGAACCGCAGAATATCGAACAAGGAATTTTGAATGTCGAAGTAAGGTATTCTATCATTTTTACTATTTTAAAAGATAGACTTGTCCGCCGGTTTTGTGGCGGAGCACTGCGATTCCACACTTCATCATTCGAAATTCCTTGTTCGATATTCGATATTCAAATAATGCTTTTTCGAATTAGCAATATCTCAACGAAAATAGTCAAATTTTCAAAGCGCTAAATTATTACAAAGTGATAAAGATTAATGCCTGTATCCTGATCAGCGTTATTTATCCTGGCTGAAAAAAGATGAATAAAAATTTTAAAATCACAATCGAATACGACGGCACTTCCTACCATGGCTGGCAGCGACAAAAGAATGAACGCACCATTCAGGAGGAAATTGAAAAAGCTCTTTTTACCATGACAGGTAAAAAGACCGTCCTGACCGCTTCAGGCAGAACGGACGCAGGCGTACACGCTTTCGGTCAGGTTGCAAATTTTCATTCTAATACCGATCTTTCCGCGGAGGCTTTCCAAAACGGTCTTAACAGCCTTACTCCAAATGATATTGTTATCACTTCCTGCGATCTTGCAGATGAAAAATTTCATTCGCGTTTTAATGCTAAAAGTAAAATCTATAACTACAGGATATTAAATCGCAGCCTCCCTGCCGCCATAAACCGGCAATATGCCTGGTTTATACGGAAAACCCTTGACCTTGTTTTCATGCGCCATGCAGCCGGTCACATCATCGGCTCCCACGACTTCAAGGCGTTCGAAGGAACAGGCAGCCCACGGTCTCATACAACAAGGTGTGTTATAAAAGCAGATATTGTTGAGCAGGAAAACGGGCTTATCGTTTTTGAAATAGAAGCTGATGGTTTTTTACGGTTTATGGTACGGAATATTATCGGAACTCTTGTGGATGTTGGACTTGGTAAAATTACTTCTGATGATTTTAAGGAAATACTCCTTTCAAAGGATCGCTCCAGGGCCGGTGCAACCGCTCCGCCCAATGGGTTGTTTCTAATGCAGGTTAAATACTGATACCTTTTATCCGCCGTTTTCCGACCCGTGGCTTCCCATCTTCATCTCTTGGACCTTCTCGTTATAGAAAGAAATAACTTCTCTTCTTCTCAGCATCCCGGTAAGAATACCATGGTCATCATCCTGAACAACGGGAAGACTGTCTATGTTTTTCATGGTAAATTTCTTAAGGACGGAATTCAAATCGTCGGAAAGCGTGGTAACAATCATATCAGAAGTTCCTATGTCCTTCATCATAACCAGATTTTCTATTTCACTTGAAAAAAGAACTCCCCTGATATCATTAATGGAAAATATGCTGACCAGTCTTTTATCTTTATCCATCACCGGAAAATAGTGCTGCTTTGTCTCGGAAAAATATTTTTTAAAGTCTGAAAACAGCATATCCTCTGGAATGAGGTCTACCTTCTTAACATGATCTGCCAGATCTTTTACTTTTATGGTCTGGAGGATATCCACAAAAAAATCGCCTGCATGTGCAGGAGAATCTATCTTGCTTTTAACCTGCTTTTCGTAAATAGTCCATTTCTGCGCTGCAAGGTAAGATACCGAACATACGAGAAGGCTCGGCAGGAGCAGGTGATATGAATTGGTCATTTCACTGACAAAAATAATTGTTGAAATCGGAGTATTTGAAACAGCAGTAAAAAAACCGGCCATGCCCACGATAACA
>JAUWMJ010000255.1 GCA_030613225.1 Desulfobacterales bacterium | reverse complement strand
TCTTCACCATTTTTAAAGGTGGGAAACCATGCAGGCAGCTGCTGGGCCTGTTTGCTGAGATTGGAGTGGGTCAGCATAACACCTTTTGAAACACCTGTTGTGCCTCCTGTGTACTGATACATTGCGACATCTTCGAATGAAGGCGTAACTTTGGGAGGATTGGGTGATGCTCCTGCCAGGACCTCTTTCCACTTGTAAAGATCTTCGGCTGATTTTACATCAGCAGCAAGTTTTTTCTTTTTTGCGACCAGGGGAAACAACAGATTCTTTGGAAAGGGGAGATAATCTCCTATTGAAGTATAAATGATCTGTTTTATTGAGGTCTTTGGCCTTAAATCGATCATGCGGTTGCCGAGCAGATCTAAAGTGATGAGTAATTTGGATTCTGAATTATTAAATTGATGTTCAAGTTCCCTGTCTGAATACAAAGGATTATTCATAACCACAATACCGCCGATCTTCAATATGGCGTAATAGGCTACTACACAGGGAATTACGTTGGGCAGAAGAATTGCCACGCTGTCGCCTTTTTTAATCCCAAAATCAGCAAGCACAGTGGCAAAGCAATCTACCATGTTTTTTAACTCCCGGTAAGTAACCTTATACCCCTGAAAAAGAAGCGCCATATTATCCGGAAATTGCTCGGTTGATCTTTCCAGAAAATCCGAAAGAAAAACTTCTTCAAAATCAACATGTTCCGGCACCCCTTTTTCATAGCTGGCCAGCCAGGGTTTATCCTGGTATCTGATTTCTTCTGTCATAAGAACCTCCTTTTTCAAGTTGTTAAATGGTTTTATTCATGTTATGGCAGTTTTGTTAAAAAATTGCAATTCTATAAAAACTGCTTGTTAAATACAAATTTTTTCCTTGACAGGGAGAAATTCTGTCTGTTAGAAAATGAATGAGTACTCATTCATTTTTTTATTCCAAATAACATACAACAAGAAAAAAGGAAAGTTAAAAATGCAACCAGCGTTGATCTCTCCGGCCAAAGCAGCACTTCTCGGACTCCCCGCAATGATTTTTTCCGTGATAATTCCGCTTGCCGGTCTTGGTATATTTATTTACATTATGATACGACGAATTGCGCCTATCATTAAATCAGCACCGGATTACCGCTTTAACCGTATTTCCGAGCGGATAATAAAGCTGCTTAAAATATGGCTTATACAGTACCGCCAGCCAAGATATATGCTGGCCGGTGTTCTGCATATACTTATTTTCGCTGGGTTTTTAATTTTAAGTATCAGATCGACGTCGCTGGTGATTACAGGTTTTTGGGAAGGGTTTGTGGTGCCGGGATTCGGCGGTGGCCTTGGACATGTATATAATTTTGTTAAAGACTATGCTGCCACATGGGTTCTGATTGCATGTATAATTGCAGCAATACGCAGAGGTATTTTTAAACCTGAAAGATATGCCGTACCTGAAAAGTACGGCCATGATCACACAGGAGAAGCCGTCTTTGTTCTCGGGCTTATTTCTTTACTTATGATTTCCGAAAGCCTTTTTGAAGCAAGCCTGGTTGCCGCACAGGTTCAGAGCGGAGTTCACGCAGAGTTTTTACCCCCCTTAACCATCGCATGTTTTTTCAGTAAAATTTTGTCGGATACATCCCAGGCGGCCTTACAGAATACTCACCTGGTCTCTTATTTTGTGCATGATATAACTTTTTTCTTTTTTCTGTGTTTCCTCCCCCTGGGTAAGCATTTTCATGTAATTACATCTGTTTTTAACGTGTTTTTCATGAGACTGGACACAGGCACAATTAAGCCTGTAAGATATGGTGTTAGCGATGATAAACTTGACGATCTTGAATCCTTTGGTGTTAAGAAATTTGAGGATTTTACATGGAAACATATACTCGATTTTTATTCATGTGCGGATTGCGGAAGGTGTTCGGACCAGTGTCCGGCAAATGCCGTCAAACGTCCCCTGTCTCCCAGGTTTATCTCGATAAAAGGTCGGGATTACGCTTTTAAGCATTATCCTATCTTTTCCGGCAATGTTTCCGTCGACAAGCCGCTCATTGGCGATATATATGAAGAGGATGAAATATGGTCATGTACAACCTGTGGTGCCTGTGAGCAGGAGTGTCCTTTAGGAATTGAGTATATAGACAAAATTGTTGATTTAAGAAGGGGTATGGTTGATGAAGGCATCGTTCCCCAGTCTCTCCAGAAGGCACTGGGTGCGATTGAGAAAAGAGGTAATCCCTGGGGCAAAATGGAGAAAAAACGTGCTGACTGGATAAAGGCACAAGGCTTTGATGAAGATTGCAAAGTAAAAATCCTGGGTAAAAAAGAATCAGCCGAGATGCTCTATTTTGTGGACAGCATTACATCCTATGATGACAGGATGCAGGATATCGCCAGGGCTACGGCCAGGGTTCTTGCCGGTGCAGGTATTGATTTCGGCATACTGGGGAAAGCTGAAAAGGACAGCGGCCATGAAGTAAAAAGATTCGGCGAAGAAATGCTTTTCCAGGATTTAAAAGATAAAAATACGGATGCAATCCTCGAATCAGGAGTAACCGGTATTGTCACTGCTGATCCCCATTCATTTAATGCATTAAAAAAGGACTATAAAGACCTGCCTCCTGTGGAACATATCAGTCAGGTTATCTTAAAAAATGTAAAGTCAGGCAAGATTCGATTAAAGAATGTTGATGACCCGGGCAAAACATATACCTATCATGATCCCTGTTATCTTGGCCGGCATAACGGTCTGTATGATGAACCAAGGGATGTTATTGACGCTATTGCCGGCATAAAGAGAGTGGATATGGAAAAGAGCAGGGATCGATCCTTTTGCTGTGGTGGCGGCGGCCTGATGCTTTTTTATGAACCTGAAGAGGAGCAGCGGATGGGCGTATTAAGGGTTAAAATGGCAAAAGAAGCCGGTGCAAATGTCATTGTCACCGCCTGCCCGTTCTGCCTGGTCAATATAGAAGATGCCATAAAAGTTGCAGGCCTGGAAGGAGAGATGGAAGCTATTGATCTTGTTGAATTGATCGATCAGCATATAATTCGTAATTAAACGCTTGTAATAAGCTTTAGAAATATGTAACCGTTCACGGTTCAGAGGTTCAAGGTTCAAGGTTAAACTGATTTACGGTGGGATATGACATATGCTCCCGTGAAAGAAAGTTTTGATTCTGAATCCAATGTGAAATTTATTGGACTTTTACGATAGGTCCCTGCCTGCCACTGCAAAGCATATGCGGGCAGTAACCGAGCTTGTACTGAACTTAAAAGTAAAAAGATAAAGAAAATCGCAAAGCAATTAACCTATGAACCGTGAACCCTGAACCGTGAACGGTTACAGAAATATTAACTATTTTAGGAGGAAAAACATGGAAATTTTAGTATGTGTCAAAAGAGTTCCCGATACTGCTGAAAATGAGATTGAGGTTAAAAGTGACGGTACGGACATCGAACGGGACGATCTTGTTTACTCGGTAAATGAATGGGACAATTATGCTGTTGAAGAGGCCATCCAGATCCGTGATAATGTTGGCGGCAGCGTTACGGTTATTACGGTGGGAGATGAAGAATCGGAAGAGGTGCTTAGAAGAGAAATGGCAATGGGTGCGGATAAAGGTATCCTCCTTTCAGACGATGCTTTTGAGGGATCTGACGGGAAGGGTCTTGCCGGCATTCTAAAGGCTGAAATCGAAAAAGGAAATTTCGATCTGATTCTTACCGGAGCACAGGCAGATGACGGTGCAGGCCAGGTAGGAGGCATGCTGGCTGCAATGCTCGATTTGCCGTACGCTTCTCTTGTTAACAGCATAGAAGTTATAGATGATAAAAAAATGAAAGTCGGCCGTGAAATCGAAGGCGGAAACCAGGAAATGAATGAGATTGATCTTCCCTGTGTCCTTTCGATTCAAACCGGTATCAACGAACCGCGATATGTGGGAATACGCGGCATAAGAAAAGTTGCATCACTGGAAATTCCTGTTCATGGCGCATCGGATATAGGTATTTCGCCCGATTCGGTCGGTGAAGCAGGAGCAAAGGTTAAACGGCTCGACTATTTTATGCCGGAACTTGGGGAAGGTGCTGAGATCCTTGAAGGAAGCATGGAAGAGATCGCAGAAAAGCTTATTGAACTCTTAAAAGCTAAAGGAGGGATAAAATAATGGCCGAGCAGGTATTTACATATATAACATATAAAGATGGTATTGCCGATGATTCCGCTCTGGAGCTGGTTGCAGCGGCAAAAAAAATATATCCGGATGCTTCTTTGACCGCAGTGGTTACCGGATCAGGCGCTGATCTTGATACGGTTTGCAATGAAATGGCGGCTTCTTACCAGGAAGTATGGAAAATTGACAAGCCTGAACTTGCATATCCAAATGCCGAGGTGATTCAGAAACTGCTGGTTAATATTCTGCCAAAAGGCAGCATATTTATTCTTTCACACAATACATTCGGCATGGATCTCTCACCCGGGCTTTCCATAAAAATGGAAACAGCATTTGTTGCAGATGCTGTTGATTTTGAAGGGCTGGAGGGGGACAATCTTAAAGTTGTCCGCCAGGAATACAGCGGAATGGCCAGCACACATGTTCTTTGTGATATTTCAAAAGGCGTGGTGATAAATGTTCGTCCGGGTGTTTTTCAACCTGATGAAAGCAAATCAGCGGGCGGTGCCGTTGTTGACAAATCAGCCGATGCAGGAGATCTGACAGCTACCCGCCGTTTTCTCGAAATTGTAGAAGCAGAAGTCGGTGATGTCGATATTACAAAAGAGGATGTCCTGGTTTCCATCGGCAGGGGAATTGAAGATGAAGATAATATAGAAATTGCTGATGAACTGGCAGAAGCAATGGGTGCAGTTGTTTCATGTTCCAGGCCTATCGTGGATGCAAAATGGCTGGAAAAATCACGTCAGGTCGGAACATCGGGTCAGACAGTAAAGCCTAAGGTTTATATGGCCCTGGGCATAAGCGGATCATTTCAGCATTTAGGCGGAATCAAGGGTTCTCCCTTTATAGTTGCAGTAAATAAAAACCCAAAGGCACCTATTTTTCAGGTGGCGGAAGTAGGTGTTGTGGAAGATCTGCTTGAATTCGTTCCTGAGCTTACGGACAAGATAAAAGAAGGATAACGAATTCGTAGCTTAAAATGTTTCGATGTAATAGCCGGCTGATCTTTGATAAAATTTGACAGCCGGCTATTTTTTTTCTTTATGGATTTTACTGTTTTCGTTTCCCTAAAAGATTGATGGACTCGTAAAAAGTAACGCCGATGGCTAAGTAGAAAGTTCCATATACCCCCGCTAAAAATCAGCGGGATAAAAAGGCGCAGTGGTTTTTCAG
>JAUWMJ010000072.1 GCA_030613225.1 Desulfobacterales bacterium | reverse complement strand
GAATACCATCTGAATCCGAATCCGGCGCTCTCTCTTAATTCCCCTAAATCGATATCTTCATCATTATCATAAACATCACCTGTATCAAAAAAAATAACCCCGACTATTCCAGCATCTTTAAACAGGGGAATCAGCAATTCAATATTAAATTGCACAAATTTATCTCCACCGATAGAATTTTCGTCTTCATCTTTTGGGCTTAGATCTTCCCAGTCAAAACCGCGTAATGAATTTATTCCGCCGAGAAAAAAGCGCTCGTAATCAGGAAGTTTTCCATTAGAATTTTCACGAGCATATCCACCCTTTGCATGTACAAATCCCACAAAATCTTTAAAAAGCGGAATATACCATCCAGCATTAGCGACATACTTACTAAACCCGATATCTCCACCAAAGCCTGCATATTCAACTGTCAGTCTGTGATCTGATCCCTTTGAAGGATTAAACATCCTGTTCCTTGAATCGTACCGCAGTTCGGCTGTCATGCTTTTAGTAATAATATCCGTATCCCCTAAATCTTTCACAAGATCTACGATAGATTTAGGAGTCTCTTCTTCTACAGTAATTTCTATATCCGCCTTGTCATATAAAAAAGAAATATAACCCCTTGTATAATCAAATACAGGATAACCGAGCTTGAATTTGCCACCCCTGCTCTTCTTATCATATGCATCGTATTCATATTCCCAGTCGTAAATCTTGATACCTGCTGATAATGGAATGTCAAAAAGCCACGGTTCAGTGAACCCTAAAGAATACATCTTTGTCACATCCCCCCACTTTCCATTCACGTCAAGAATATGTCCGCGCCCAAACAAATTTTTTTGCGAAATGGATGCCGTTGCAAACACTTTTTCGGTAGTGCTGTATCCCCCTCCGAAACTAAAACTTCCGGTAGGCTTTTCAGTAATATCGATTTTAAGTACCATCTTATCATCCGTGCTTCCTTTGAGGGTGTTTACCTTAACATCCTTGAAATAATCAAGCCTGTACAGATTTCTTATACTACGTTTTAATCGAACACCGCTGAAAAGTTCCTGTTCATATACTTTAAGCTGTCTGCGGATCACCTTGTCCCTGGTTTTTGTATTACCACTAATAATAATTTCTTCAAAATAAACCTGTTTACCTTTTTTTATATCAAATGTAATATTGACAACCAGCTTATCAAAATCTTTTTCAGTACGTGGAAATATCTCTGCATATGCATAACCCTCATCTGAATAAATATCTTTAAGGAGAATCACATCGTTTTGAACAATCCGGCGGTTGAAATATTCTTGATCTGAAATTTTTATTTTCTCCATCATTTTTTCTTTGGCCATCACAAGATCGCCTTTTATATATACTTTCCCTACTTTAAATTGTGCTCCTTCCTTGATTTTAATGGTGATCTCTATACAGCTTTCCTTAAATTCAACCTTCGGTTCCCCTATTTTGGCCTGTACATAGCCATTGTTGTGATAAAAAGCTGCAAGCCTTGCAACATCTTCGTTCAAATCTTCCCTTTTTAGATCACCTGATGACGTCAGCCAGGAAAATAAACCTTTTTCCGATGATTTCAATATTTTTTTCAATTTTTTTTCGGTGTAAGCTTTATTTCCAATAAATTTAATTTTTTTAATCCGAACTTTTTCACCTTCTTCGATTATAAATGTTAAATCCGCCTGATTGTTTTTAAGCTCAATAATTTTATAATCAACTTTAACATTATGATAGTTTTTTTCTTTGTAAAGTTCTTCGATCCGCTTAACATTTTTCTGAACTTTAAATATGTTCAAAATTGAACCTGTTTTAATATTCAGGTTCTCCTTTATTTTTTTATCATCAAACCTGCTTGAGTTGCCTTTTGTTATTATTTTCCGGATCGTCGGTTTTTCTTTTACCTTAAAAAAAATAATTTTTCCTTTGGATGTGCTCTCCGCTTCTATCCGAACATCCTCAAAATAGCCCATTGAATATACTGCTTTAAGATCATTTGAAAGATTTTTAGGTATAAAAACATCACCTTGTGCAGCAACAATAACTCTTTTTATGGCATCAGCTTCAATACGCTTGTTGCCCTTAATAATTATTTTTATGATTACTTCACGTTTAAAAAGCTTAAGACTTATATCGCCGGCAAGTTTTTTTACTGCAGGGGAAAGGTTCTCTATACCTTTACCCTCTGTAGAAAAGACAATGGGAGGAGTACCTCCGAAAACTTCCATCATCTTTATGTCCAGGCTAAACTGTTTGCCTATCCAGGTCATACTCCCCCAGATGATATAGTCAGCACCGCTTTCCATACCAAGATTGCGAATTTGGTTTTTACCTTTAGCCGTATTCTCCGGCGATAAACCTTTTTGTTTATCCACATCAAGTACGGTCACGCCATCTTGCTTTAGATGCTTTTTCAACACCTCCGGAATTGAAGTTTGCAGATTTGAATAATCATCGCTGCTGTGTATTTCAAAAGGGAGTATAACTACTGTAACCGGCTTTTTCGCAAATAATGAACTGGAAAAAAAACATATGAATATTAAAACAATCAGGCTCAAGCGTTTGAACATATAAATCCTTTATAAATTGAGGCTGTTTTAAAATGTTCAATTTTGTTCAAGATCAAGGAAGGCGAAAATTTTAACCACAGGAATACATGGAGTATTTCGAGGATTAAAATTTGAGCCTGACGCAGATATTGGGCAAAATGGGACGTTTTAAAATTGCCTCAACTGAAACTTGTTTCTACCAACAAACCATCAACAACCGTAACACATCGGGACATATAGGATGCGAGTTCTAAATTATGGGTTACAACGACCAGTGTCATATGCAATTCCTTATTTAACTCCAGGATAAGATCATGAACCTGTTGACTGTTTTTTTTATCAAGATTCCCTGTTGGTTCATCAGCCAGAAGAATTACAGGCTTAAGAACCAGTGCTCTGGCCAGGGCAACTCGTTGCAGTTCGCCGCCTGAAAGTTTTCCAACCCTGTGAGACAACCTGTCTTTAAGTCCCACCCTGACAAGTATTTCTTCTGCCGCCTCTCTTGCACTTTTTTTGGAATTTCCCCTAATAAGTCCCGGCATCATAGTATTTTCAAGAGCGGAAAATTCAGGAAGAAGATGATGAAACTGGAAAACAAACCCTATAAATTTATTTCTAAATTTTGCAAGCTTTTCGTCATTAAAAAGAGAAACATCATCCCCCCGGTACAATATTTTTCCTTTGTCCGGCCTGTCAAGTGTACCGAGTATGTGGAGAAAGGTAGATTTTCCGATCCCGGATGGGCCGACAACAGAAAGTGTTTCGCCTGTCTTTAAATCAAAATTGACTCCTTTCAGGATATCCAGGCGTGCTTTAGTGCTGTTGAAACTCTTGTATAGCCCTCTAATAGATACTAAGTTATCCAAAACAAATGCCTCTGTAAATATTGGTAACCGTTCACGGTTGCCGGTTACAAAATCTTTTATAAGCGTTAACAGGTTCAGAGTTCAGAGGTTCAGGGTTGCTTTTTTTGTGGACCTTAATATTCTAAAATCGTTCTATTCTTATGCCTTCTCCAGGCAGAGATTACGAATTCTCGCTGAGATTCAGATTTGTGATGAGAACCGACAACCTCTGAACCCTGAACCTTTGAACCCTTGAACAGTTACATATTTTCAGTTCTAGCCATAACGAATTGCCTCAACAGGATCGAGTCTGGAAGCCTGCCGTGCCGGATAGATAGTAGCAAGAAAACAGATCACCAGGGCAGCGGATACAATGATAAAAACATCAAAAAACTCGAGCCTTACTGGAAGTTTCGTCGTAAAATAATAAATATCTCCGGTAAGTTCTGCAATCTTATAATGCTTGAGAATAGTACACAGCACAAACCCCAGAATTACACCAAGGGTCGTGCCAACAGTACCAATAACCATTCCTTTAAACACAAATATTTTTTTGATGCTTTTATTCGTGGCCCCCATGGCTTTTAAGATGGCAATATCCCGTGTCTTGTCCATGACCATCATGATAAGTGTACTCGCAATATTAAAAGCAGCAACAAGAACTATTAATGTTAAAATAATAAACATTACCGTCTTTTCCAGCTTTAATGCGGTAAACAGATTTTGATTCATCTGCATCCAGTCCCTTGCCCAAAAGGGAAATCCTAAGTCTGAAACGATCTTTTGTGCAATCTCCCTTGCCTTGTACATATTATCCACACGTATTTCGATACCTGTTACGGAATTACCCATACGCAGAATTTTTTGCGCCTGCTCGATGTTTATATAAGCAAAAGACCCGTCATAATCATACATTCCGGATTCAAAAAACCCGGTCAGCTTAAACCGCTTCATGGCAGGAAGATGTCCTATGGGAGAAATCATTCCACGAGGCGATATCAGATAAATTGTATCACCCTTGCTCACACCCAGATTATTGGCAAGCTCTTTGCCTAGAACAATTCCCGGCACATTATTATCCGTACTTTCACCCATGCCGGCCTTTGGATTATGCAAAGAAACTTTATCGAGCGTTTTTATCACTCGCCCTGCAGATTCCGGATCTATCCCTCTTAAGACAGCACCTGACACCCTGGAGGATGCGCGAAGCATGACCTGGGTATAAATTACAGGTGTGGCTGATTCAACTCCGTCGATCTTTTCCACATCTTTAAGAATTTTGCGGTACTCCGTAAATGGACCACCGTGGCGCATTAATACAATATGCGACTGTCCTCCTAGAATTCGGGACTTAAGATCAGATTCAAACCCGGACATGACGGCTATTACCACAATAAGAGCCATCACCCCAACCGCAATTCCTGTTGTAGAAAGAATTGTAATCAAAGAAATGAAAGCCTGTTGCCTCTTTGCCCTGAGATAACGTCTGCCTATAAAATATTCAAAAGACATAGTCGGTCGCCTTTATTTTTCCCCTCTTGGTTTCATGTGGGGAAAAAGAATAACTTCACGTATGGAAGCCGCATCAGTAAGAAGCATGACAAGCCTGTCAATACCTATTCCCTCGCCTGCTGTTGGAGGCATACCGTACTCCAGGGCTTCTATGTAATCATCATCCATACGATGTGCCTCTTCATCACCCTCATTCAGGCTTGCAACCTGCTGTAGAAAACGCTCTTTCTGATCAGCCGGATCGTTGAGTTCAGAAAATCCATTTGCGATTTCACGCCCTGCAATGAAAAGCTCAAAACGATCCGTTATCGCAGGATCTTTGTCATTTCGCCTTGAGAGTGGAGAAACTTCCACCGGATATCCTGTAATAAAAGTTGGCTGGATTAGCTCTGGCTCCACAAGAACATCAAAAAGTTTTGTAATAACATTACCGAGACGCCCGGTTTTTTTGATTTTAATTCCTTTTGAAGCAGCAAATTTTAAAAGACCTTCCCTGTCATTGAGCAGGCTTGAATCTATTTTGCCAATCAGCTCCAGCGAATCCAGCAGGTCAAGCCTTTTCCATTTGCCTCCCAAATCTATACTGTTTCCCTGGTATTCAATTAAGGCAGACCCGATCACCTCACTGGCCACGAAAGAAATCATCTCCTGAGTTAAATCCATTAAATCTTCATATGTAGCATATGCCTGATAGAATTCAATCATTGTAAATTCAGGATTGTGCTGTGTTGACACTCCTTCATTTCTAAAATTTCTATTAATCTCAAAAACCCTTTCAAACCCTCCGACAACCAGGCGCTTTAAATAAAGCTCAGGAGCAATACGCAAAAATAGATCCATCCCCAGGGCATTATGATATGTCCTAAAAGGCGCAGCCTCAGCACCTCCTGGAATGGGCTGCATCATCGGGGTTTCCACTTCAAGAAAATCCCGTTTTAGAAAAAATGTGCGTATATTATGAATAATTTTGCTTCGTTTTATAAATATTTCCCGTACATCCGGGTTTACTATTAAATCAAGGTAACGCCGGCGATACCGTTTTTCAGGATCTTTCAGGCCGTGAAATTTCTCAGGAAGTGGTCTTGTCGCCTTGCTGATAAGTTTTAATTTTTTGACCAGTATAGTCCATTCACCTGTTTTTGTTTTAAACATTCCTCCGCTTAGACCAATAAAATCTCCGATATCAAGCTGTTTGAAAATGTCATAGGCAACATCGCCAATTTGATCTTTTCTTACATATGCCTGGAGCTGTCCGGTTCGGTCTTTGAAACGGATAAAAGTTGTTTTCCCAAACTTGTTTATGGCCATCATACGGCCAGCCACAACGAAAATCGGTTCATTTTCCGTAATTTGAGCTTTTGTATCTTCCGGTGAATCTTCCGGTGAATTTTTTATTGCATTTTGAATATCCTTTACAGTATGCAACACTTTAAAATCATTGGGAAACAGGTCAATCTCTTTCTTCTTCAGGTCTTGGAGCTTCTTTCTCCGGTTTACAATGATACTTCCTTGTTTTTCCATAGTCATTTTATACCTTCTAATATATAAATACTTATTGTTTCAGCGGGTTGAACAAGATAATAAATAGAATAAATGGGAACTGCTAACCTATTTACCGGGAGGTGTCAAGACTAAGTTGGATTGTTGATATGCTTTAATTTTAGGGTAAAGGTTGTTCCGGTGTTTTCCCTGCTCTCAACGTCAAGCCTGCTATCATATGACTCAAGGATGCTGTGAACGATGGAAAGCCCAAGGCCTGTACCGCTTTTTTTTGTTGTAAAAAAAGGATCAAAAATCGACTTCATTATCTCATCCGACATTCCGCTACCATTGTCAGCTATTTCGATACATGCATATTTATTATTTTCAGAATACAGTTTGATATCGATAGAGCCATTGCCTTCAATTGCCTCTGCCGCATTTATTAAAAGATTCCAGAGGACCTGGCGCAAATGCACCGGATCCATTTCAATCCGGATGCCGGAGTTAATCTGTTTGTTTATTGAGATTCTTCCTGTGCAGGTATTATCTTTTTCAAACAGCTCAATTGTTTCATTCAGTACTCTATCTAACTCTATTGATTCAAGCCGGCTGGCCGGTGGCTTTGCAAACAGAAGAAAATTGCTCACAAGAGTACTTAAACGGTCTGCCTCACGAAGAATAATCTGCATCAGCTTATCCTGATCAGGATTACGATTAATATCATTTTTAAGAAGCTGAATTGAACCTGCCAGAGAGGCAAGGGGATTCTTGATTTCATGTGCAAGACCGGCTCCCATTTCGCCTATAGCTGCCATCTTTTCAACCCGCTTTACGTGCTGTTCCAAGGCTGACAGCTCTTTTTTTGTCTTCCTTGCCTGCTCCGCCAGCAAACTGCTTAGAAAAGCAACGGCAAAACATGCTACCATGGTAATCATTATCTTATAAATCACATGGCTCCAGGCATAATCTGTCGAAATCATACTCCCTTGCACCATAAAAGGTTTCAAAAAACCGTAATATTCCAGATCGATCATAATTCCATACTGCAGGCAGCAAAGAGCAGCCATAATCATGCTTCCTTTTCTGAAAAGAAGCATACTTGTATAGATAATTACGACAAGATACAGGAAAGAAAAAATACTTGAAAAACTTCCGGTTACAAAGATTATCAGGGTCACGATAAAAGTATCTATACAAATCTGGATATAGGTAAACTTAATAACTTTTTTAACTCGGTTGAATACCAGCGTATATTGAACTGAGAGTAAAAAGGTCCCGACAATAAGTCCGTAAAGAACAAGAAGAGACTTGGCCAGCGGAGGAATCTTTTCATTGAGTTGAAGGATAATCGTTGAACTTAAAAGAAGTGTGGTAAAAAGAACGCGAGCAAACATAAGCCATTTAAGCTTATATAATAAATCACTTTCAGGTGCTATAATTGAACTTTTCATTAAATACAGATACCGTTAAGTGGTATATTGGTTAAGTGGTTGAGTAGTAAAAAAAATCAACATTATCAGCTTGCTGCATGTTCCGATCTTTCGTGTGTCTAATTAATTTGTAATTTGGCAATATTGTTGTAATAACACCCACTTAACTACTTAACCACTCAACCATTTGACGAGGTCTGAAATACTATAATTGAAGAATCTAATTACAGATGGTTTCGTAAAAAGTCAAAAAAACACTTTTTACGAAACGTTTTAAGTTTTAAGTCTCTGTTAAAACAGATAATATCATTAACCTAAAACATAAAACTTAATCCCGCCTCAAGCGGGACTAAAACCTGATGAATTCGACTTTTTACAAATTCATCAATTACAGGTTAGCTGCCATTTTAAATACCGGAAGATACATGGCAATAACAAGTCCCCCGATAGTTACGCCCAGGAAAACCAGCATAAACGGTTCTATTAATGCAGTAAGATTTTCAACAGCCTGGTCAACTTCTTCGTCATAGAATATTGCAATCTTTTCCAGCATTGCATCAAGTGCGCCGGTCGATTCACCAACCGCAATCATCTGGCACACCATTGACGGAAACACTCCGCTTTCGATTAACGGGTCGGCCATGGTTCGTCCTTCTGCAATATCGGAACGAACAGTGTAAATAGCTTTCTCAATGGTTTTGTTGCCTGCAGTCTTTGCAACAATTTCCAGCGCTTCTAAAATAGCAACACCACTGGAAAGCATCGTACCCATTGTGCGAGTAAATTTAGAAACTGCAACTTTTCGAATTAAATCCCCAAATACCGGCAATCTAAGAATATTTTTATCGATAAATGCCCTGCCTTTTTCAGTGCTGTGAAACTTCTTAAAAGCAAAGATAAAAAGTATCAAACCAATAATGATATATATTACATTTTTTTTTGCAAAATCACTTGCTTTAACAACCATCTGGGTAAAAGCAGGCAACTGTCCTCCCATATCTGCAAACATTTCCTCAAATACAGGTATAACGAAAATCAAAATGACAGCCAGTACAACACCCGCGATAACAAGGGTTACAATGGGATAGGTCATGGCACCTTTTACCTTGGCTTTTAACCTGGCAGCTTTTTCCATGTATGCGGAAAGTCTTCTTAAAATCGTATCAAGGATACCTCCTGCTTCGCCCGCTGCAATCATGTTTACGAAAAGATCGTCAAATTCCTTGGGAAATTTTTTTAATGCTTCAGCTAAGGTTGATCCGCTTTCCACATCGTCTTTTATGCTTCTTAACATCTTTTTAAAAGTTGCATTCTCCTGCTGGGCATAAAGGATATCAAGACACTGGATAATAGGAAGCCCTGCATCGATCATCGTAGAAAATTGCCTTGCAAAAAGAATTATATCTCTGGTTTTGACTTTTGGCTGAAGAAAGGCAACATTTTCAAAAAGGTCTTTGGGTTTTTTTTTGATTTTCGTCGGCTCAATTTTCATTCTTTTCAGGTTGGCAAGTACAGCTTCTTCTGTTGAAGCTTCCATCTCACCTTTCTGAATGTCACCTTTTTTATTCTTTCCTGCCCAAAGAAAAACCGGCATAATCAACCCCCTTTTGCATTTAGAAATAAGCTAATACTATGACTTATATTTCTCTACTAAGCACACAATTATGATGAATTCGTAAAAAGCCGAATTCATCAATATTAATTCAAGGTTTGCAGAAAACAGCCGATATTACTTTAACCTAAATTGAGCGATTTTTTACTCGATCTGCGCCGATCTCTTGCGCATAAAGGCTTTGCAAAAATCCT
>JAUWMJ010000102.1 GCA_030613225.1 Desulfobacterales bacterium | reverse complement strand
TAAAGGCTTTGCAAAAATCCTCGACATATCCACGGGTATGCACCCCAAGGGCATTTCCTGCGGGGCACCTGCGGTTTTTGCAAATCCTTATGCATCAAGATCTCAGCACATATCTTCGCAAAAAATCGCTCAACTTAGGTTTAATTGTTCTGCAAGAGGGCCGTCTTTTCTCCACACCCAGCATGTATCAATCAGGTAATCGTTTATAATTTCGGGAGAAATCTCATTGTCCCCTTTTTCTTTATTTCGATTAACCCAGTAACCCTGGATAATTGCAGGCGCCATAGCAAGAACAAGCGTTGTCAAATGCAGACAACCGTTAATACCACCCAAAGCTTTTTTGACTTTTGATGTAAAACCAGGTGCAATCCTCAGCCCCTTTATTTTTTGAATACTATTAGATGTCTGAATGCACTCTTCGTGAGGTGTTTCCGGCATTTCAACATTTATTTCCTTTATGGTGAGAGATGAGCATTCAACAAGCATTTGTATGACCATATTATGTACTGTCTGAGGTGGGTGCTTTTCTCCGAAATTATGATAAAAAGCTATCAAACGATCCTCTTTTAATATTCCCTCAACTATTATGTTTTCACCGCCTGATTCATATGTGGAAATTTCAATATTTCTGGTATGAATTTTTCTACCCTTACTGCTGTTTAATGAGCTCATCTCTCCCTCAGCCAATTTGTTTTTCAATCCATCCCATTATCAGATTAACTGTAAATTCAACCTCATTATCACTTAATGCCCTATCCTTTTGTATGTTATGCCATTTCTGCAGGCAACCCCTGCAGCATGTTGCGGTTGCATGCTGGGCAATAAAAGCCGGATGCCCCTTCATGGGCGTCTGTTTTCCATCATTTTTCGGAAACTGCGGAGCTATCCTTGAATGAATAAAATCAAAGGCGTGTTTCCTTATGGTCTCCATACCTTTATCCTGAATATACTGTCGATCCCTGTCGTTAAGCTTAAACTTTGACCTGAAGGAAGAACGTTTCAGCAATTCCAGCGCACTGTCAACCTTTTTAGGCGAGCAAAATTTATGCGCTGAATCTTTCAAGCGGAAAGGCCTATTATTGTAACTTCGATTGACCGTGTCCTGGGGCCGTTGTCATGGTTGATCGCCACGAGATAATGACAATTCTGTACTTTCATAACCATCTGTATTAACTTCAAAAGGATTGTATTTATCATCTTCTATACCAAGTATGCTGTTAGCTTTTTCTTTATCCATAGGCAAGTAATCTTTGATGTCTGAATCGTTCAAGATTCCTTTAATTTCAAAAGACCATGAGCCATCATTTTCTTTTTTTACATAGACACCTGAACGATTGCCCTCAAAATCTTTTCCATTAAAAGCAAATTGACATAATTTCCTCTTCTCTTCAAAGCCCATATTCTTGAATTCAGTAGAGTTGGTATAAATGCTTTGAATATGTGCTTTCAGTAAATCTGCTCTTGCTTTTATTTCCTTTTTCTTTGGAACTGCTTTTATCTTATCTCTGATAGTTTCAACTTCCTTGTTTAAGAGGGATTCCCTTTCTTTTAATGCAGACATTCTTTTTTTGACATCCTCACGGCTGATATTTCCGTCTTGAATCATATCAATTATTCTGTCTTTTCCTCTTTCAATTTTCTTTAATTCTTTTTCATGATTCTTAATTTGTGATTCAAGTGATTCGATATGTTTAAAATCAGGAATAGCATTGCCTACAGCTTTTACCATTTCCGATTGATTGCCGAACATTCCAAACAGATGAACCAGAACAGCATCCTAAATCATTTTAGCAGGCACATATAGAAAGTGCTTACAGTTCCTATAAGGCAGATGTTTGTAATATTGCAAATTGTTTCGTTCAGTTCTTGTATTGCCTCCAAGTGCACCGCCACAATGACCACACATAATCATACGGCCTAATATGTATTTGTTCTTTAGTTGTTTATGAAAAACCGTTCTGTTGTTTTGAACTCGCAGCTTTACTTTTTCAATAACATCCTGTGTCAATAATCGGGGCACTTTGGTTTCAATCGCTTCATTGATTTTAAACCTATCGGCTCGAAAGTGCTGTGTCCATATATCTCCGCTTCCATCAAATAAGATGTTTCGTAGATTCGCACGATTCATGCCTATAGTCTGGCTTATTTTAAGCAGCGTGTTTCCTCTGATTAGCTGATTCGCTGCATACTCAATCTTTTTTTTAAATTCTGGATCAATTCCCCACTTTCCTGATTTTTTATCATAAGTCCTGCCTGACGGCAATTTCCCACAAACAGGAATGTTTTTCTTTGCTTTTTCAACTTTGTTCATAATTGATTTCAATGCTGACTGTTGTGCTAAAAATTCGTTGATCTCTGTAGACATTCCAAGAAATAAAGCTTGTTCAGGCACAAACAAATTGATTTCAGTCGAGCCGATAAAGAACAGGATGCCATTATCCTTGAGAATTTGCAAACCTTCTTTAGATTTCCGATTGTCTCGACTCCATCTATCAGCATTGCAAATGATAACAGCATCAAAAAAACCCCTTGAAGCATCGTTTAAGAGCAGTTCCAGCTTTGCACGTTCAAACTGAAACTGTGCTGTTGCATGCTCCTGCCCGCTGTAACGCCAACAAGAATCAGGAATAACACCGCCAAGCTGTTCGACATATCTAATAATCTGTTTTTTCTGAGTCTCTAAGGATTCACCTTGCTTTTCCTGCTTTTCAGTGGATACACGGACGATAGGAGCAAATCTTAATTGTTTCATTATTTAGCCCTCTTTATTTGTACAGATTTAATCTTCAGTTCCTTTTCGATAAGACCGACTATGAACTTTTGAATTGATACGCCTTTAAGTGCTGCTGTTGACTTGATCTGTCGCCAGAAGCTTTCAGGAATATCTTTCAATAAATAGCTTTTTGTATCCATATGTATCTCACCCCCTTAAATATTATTTTTCTATAAAACATAATCAATTGTTATATAAATGTCAATAGTAATATTTCTGTGAAGTCTTGATACAGGCCTGCTCACAGCATCTTTACTACTGAAAAAAGTGCTTTAAAATACGTTTTAAAGCTGTTTTCCTGTCAACTTTTGGTAGTAAATATATATTTATTTTTTTCTAAAAAAGATAAAATAATCTTGTTTTCAGTGATGGGCTAATGGTAAGATATAAATATTAGCAATTATCCAATAAACATGTGTATGGTTTTCATATTGAAGTTTTCAATATTTAGTTGGTTTAAAACCAACTTTATCTCTTGACTTTATCCTAAATATGCTTGATAATAATAGTAACCTCACCATTAAAGAAGCCGAAGAAATAATCCGTGGAACGGTTAAATTTGGATACGTGACCCCATCGTTGCATTGCAAATCAAGGATGAAGCTTAGAGGGTATGATATCTTAGATGTTGAATTAGTTCTTTCAAAAGGGCAAATCAAAGAACAACCTGTTTTCGATCAACAATATGAAAACTGGGTTTGCAATGTGGAAGGTGCTTCAATAGAGGGAGATATCGCAATTGTTGTTACAGCAATTTTAAGTGAAACTGAATTAGTTTGCTTAACAATAAAACCTAAATAGAGGATGTCTTCAATGAAAATTAAATGTCATGATTGTGGCAAAAATTATAAAAAGGATATTCGCACATATCACTATGAAGAATCAGGCCTTGATAACGTTTATATCGAAGATGCTCCTGTATATATTTGTTCATGTGGCAATTCATTCTCATCTATATTTAAATTATCAAGATTAAATGATTTGATTGGTGAACAATTATTACAAAAACCATCTTTGCTTACTGGCAAAGAAATAAAGTTTTTAAGAAAAAGGTTATTTCTTGCATCAAAAGTTTTTGCTGATTTATTAGGTGTTGGAAAAACCACCCTCTCAAAATGGGAAAATAATAATCAAAAACATAGTGAAAAAAATGATAGATTAATAAGAACGACATACATGCTTGTTAAAGGAGTTGCAGCTGGCAAATCTAAAAAATATTTATCTTACTTGTCAAATCTAAAGCTCGAAGAGGCTAAATTAGAATATATTATCATTGCAAATAGAATGGGTGACGACTATGTTGTTTCACTTAAACAAATTGCTTTTACTCAAGATGTCGAGCCCGCCATGATTTACAGTGTTTCGCCTCTCTCCACCGGTGCAACTGCAAATCCACTATGGACTTACCCAAATAGCTTAGACATAGACCCCTCTTTAGAAACTTTATATGACCGAACAGACATAGCTGAAACCTCAGTTTTTGCTTTCAAAACACAGGAGAACAAATGGCACCAAGAAAACCAAAGCTCATATTTTCAATAATTTGTGACGATATTCGAGAAGAAGTTGGAAACAAACTATCTTTCATGGGAGCCTATGGAAATGATATTTTTATTCCAAGAACACCATATGTTTTCCCACAAATCTGTTTCGCCATTTTCTATAAAAATATCAAGAGTGGCGATTCTTTCTTGATAAACCTTAAAGACTCTTCTGATAAAGCGCTTAGCAAACCAATAAATGGTTCTATCCCTGAAGAAGTTAAAAACATCCAAAAATTTACTATGCTTGCCAAATATTCTCCACTAAAAATCAGCAAGATTGGTACTTATAAATTAGAAATAATATTTAATAATGACAAAAACACTAAAGATGAAATTGTTTTACAAATTAAGAAACGCAAATAATTCAAAACGAGCTAAGTTTTATTCCTATCAAATATACTCCATATACAAACAGAAATTGTCCAACCTGCGGCCTCTGATAAAGCCAACACTTTTTTAGGACGCCCGATAAAAGATAAACTGTCAGATTCCATGTAAAATTTTGTGGGGCAGACTCAGTCCAATTGCAGCACGTCCTATGCTCTATGATTAATCGAGGGGGTGGTAGCGCTTGTTTCACAATGGTTCACAGTAATATAGCTCTGTGAGTGCTCGCTGGTTGCACGATCTCTTGTAATACGTGTTCAAGCAAGCATGTATCAGCGCTCTTCTTTACAGTTCATTCAAATAGACGTTCTCTATCTCTTCCGGTTGAATGCACAGATAATCAAACGTTTGTCTTTGGGTAGAATGATTAAAACATTCCATGAGAACAGGAATGCTTATCTTGAAAGTCTTTCTTTGATGATAACCCCAGGTCTTACGTAAAGTATGAGAAGCATAATTGCCTTTAAGATTTATTTTCTTACACCATAATTTCACAAGACCACTAAAGTAAGGGACTGTTAGCTTATTCCCTGTTCTTGTATTTTGAAAAAGATAATCAGAATCTTTGAAGTTTTCCTTTGAAGCAAGCAGATCACGTATTGAATCAATGCAGCTTTTATTCAGAGTAAGCCTTCTGGGTTTTTTAGTTTTCTGCTCTGTAATCTCAAAGCTTTCCTTTGCTTTCAGTCCCCGGACTTGTTCGACTTTAAGATTTAATAAATCGCTTGCACGTAAATTCGTATTTATTCCCACTGTAAAAAGTGCATAGTTCCGGGGATTGCTTTTTAATAATAGTTCTTTGATTGTCTTAATGTCCTTTAACTTTGTAATTGGTTGAACTTTGATTGATTTTCCTTTTTCTGGATGATTGTAATTTTCTTGTTTTTCCATGATTGTCTCCTTTCTTGATTAATGTTAAGTTTTAATCAAATATATAACTTAACTTAATCTCTGTCAAGAGCTATTTTCAAAGCAAAATGCTTAAAATCCTTGCCAAGAAGCGCCACTGTAAGGCATTCATGTAATTTGATGATTATTAACTTTACTGTTAAAGTTAATATACTTTGACAATAGATAATGGGATAACGTCAAAAAAGCTGTTCGGGATCTGAAACGTGAATAATGCATATCAAACGAGTCTATCAGGACACACCAGACACAGCCAGAAGGGCGTGGTTGAGGGTTCTTGTTTCATTGTATATGCTGATATGGACTGAATGAGTGCCAAGTGTTATTTGCGCTGAAAAGTGATGGGATGTTACTAAAAACATCCCATCTATGCATAGAGGATGAAAAGTAAAAAGTTGTGATATCCGGGAAGGATTGAACCCGGATATCACATAATTTGGGACAGGATAAACTTAGAAAAAAGCCTGTCCCTTTTTTGCGCTTGCAGGATTTCCCCAAAGGAGAAAAGGGCTCACAAGTGCAGGTGTGCAAGGCAGGGTGAAAAGTCCTGCCTTGCACGGGCGAGGTGAAAAGTACCACCTCTGGATTTAAATGATTTAGGCTAAAGCCCAGGAAGTGAAAAGCTCCCTTATGAAAAGCCAGGTGAAAAGTCTGGCAGATCATCCAACATGGGCAACCACATTATGATTAATATAACGTCTCGCTGGTTGCTGTCTTACTTTTTCAGCTTCTTTTCCTGCCTGCTGTATCCTGACAAAGCTGTCTGATGCTAGAGGCGGATTATCTTTTCTCACTGGCTCAACTTTATGGTAAGATCGTTTATTTTCCCTGAGTGCTGCAAGCTGATTCCAAAAGTTTGTGGTATCAACTCGCAAGCGGTCTAACCGTTTCATAAGATCATCAAAACCAACATCTATAACAACCTTATCAGGTGCCCAGTCGGAAAGAACATTATCCAAGTTTATCTCTTTTTTGGTATCAGGATAATCCCAGCATAAGTTCAACAAGGCATAAATCGCATGTCTTTTGCCTGAACTCTTTTCCAATGCAGAAATAGAGATTTCTAAGGCTTTGACGTTCCTTCTAACATTTTCGACAAGTGCCAATTGGTCTTTTGAAGATTCCTGAAACTGGGATATTTTACCTTTTAGCTGTTCTTTCCGAATAGCAGAATTAGCAGACTCAAGACGTTCCTGTAATGATATCCGGGTAAGCTCCATTTCTTCAATCTCATTATTCAACTCAAAAATCTTTTCACGTCCCAAACGTAGGCTGGGAGGTTTTCTTTCCTTGTGTAAATTCTGCTCAATCAATTTTGAGTTCTCTTGCCTTAGAACTGTAATTTTCTGATTCTTGTCATCAATCTCAAGTTGAATCTGAGTAAGCTTATTGGTAAGTTCTTTTGCCTGTTCTCTGTTATCCATGCTGCACCCCCTCCGCTTCTTTATCGACCAAAACCTCACAAAAACGTAAATGATTTTCCGGGCTGTTTTTATCGAAAAGACCTTTTTTCTTTTCCTCTGCTTTTTCTTCATTTTCCTCTAAATTCTGACCAATGCTTTTAAGCATCGAATCGACAAGTACATCGGTTTCCTTTTCCACCAACAATGAATCTCTTTCGATAGCAGCAATTTGCTTACGAACGTTCTCTTCCGAAATGTAAGCGCCTTCCTCCCTGGCTGAAAATATTTCTGTTGCCAATTTTGCAATCGTGGGAACATCTTTAATTTCGTTGTAAAGCTGTCTGACGGTTTCCCGAACAAATAGCATTTCCTTAATTTCTTCTCTGGTATAATTTTTTGTCATAATAATCACCTATTCCTTAATTTTAGTTTTATGGTTTTTGTTTTCTTCTTGTACTTCCCGTTCCATCTGTTCGTAATAATTTCCACCTTCCGGCTGTTCTCTGGTAACAGAAATCAATTTGCTGAAACTGTCCACCAACTTTGATAAAGATGTAACGAGTTCATGATCTGGTGAACTCTGCCGGATAGACCGGGATACCTTATTAATTGCACTCTTGGTGCTGCCTGCAACTCCTAAAATAATGTCTTTCATAATTTCCCCCCTTTATATTTTTATGTTACCGTGAGGCATCAATCCTGCTCTACAATTTACGTTAATAATGAATTTTTACACTGTTTACGATTATCTATAATATCTTCAGTAATATTAGGTTCTGATATTTTAGTCTCTTCCTGATTGACTCCTATGTATGCTGTAAAAATAATATTAATTTTCTTTATTAGTTCCTTGGTACTTTCTGGTCTCTTCCTGTAAGCTTTCTATATAGTTTTGCTGATTTTGTGTTAATTGTATGTTTATCGCTGTTTTACGTTTTCAGTAGAATTTATATGTTTTTTTATGGTTCAAAATATACCAAAGATAATAATGGTTTTAATTATTTTTTATTTTTTCCGCTTTAATTAACTTTAAGTGTTCCCGCCGAACCTTCTTTATTTCTGGCGTGATTGAAAGGTGTGTGTAATAATGCTGTATCTGTTTTTCTGTTGGTATCTTTTTCTCATTTAAAAACCAGTATAGTTCCGACCCTCTTCCCATGATTTTTATTTGCCTCCTTATAATAGATGATCCCTACATCCGATATCTTCACAATTAGGCCAACCAGGACAGCCTAAATGAAATAAATCATTATAGGGGTCTATAGCTTCTAATTCATCCGTTAATCTGGTATATTCCTGACTGTAAAGTTCATTGACTGGTATTAAACTAATTTCTTTTTCTAATCGTTGAATTTCCTTTTCCAATGGCATTATATTTATTCTCCTTACTTCGGTTTATTGTTAATTGGCAGCTAAGTGGATCTGTGGTTCAGACACTAGCAGATCTCCTATTGGTGACTTGCCCGGAGGCAGTCGCAGACCCTCATCAACCTGCCATCTAAGCCATTTAATGGCATACCCTACAATAAACGCATAATTTTTTTTGATGCCAATGATTTTTT
>JAUWMJ010000154.1 GCA_030613225.1 Desulfobacterales bacterium | reverse complement strand
GGCAGTTATGGATTGGTCAAGCCGCTATGTGCTGTCTTGGGAGGTGTCTGTAACAATGGATGACGATTTCTGTGTGAATGCTCTGAAGAGTGCTCTACGCAAGCATCACAGTCCAGAGATATTCAATACCGATCAAGGTTCACAATATACCGGTAATGCCTTTACTGGCGCACTGAAAGAAAGAGGTATCAAGATTAGCATGGATGGCAAAGGACGTTGTATGGATAATGTTTTCATAGAACGTTTATGGCGATCAGTGAAGTACGAAAAGATATTTCTCGAAGAGTTTGAAACAGTAACGGAGTTAATTGCTGGGCTGAAAGAATATTTTGAGTTTTACAACTTTGAACGACCGCATCAGTCGTTTTCAGGAAAAACACCTGCTGAGGTGTATTGGGGAGAGGAAGTTGCTCAAATGGCAGCATGAATAATTCAATTAAAAGACAAAAAGAAGCGCACCTTAATTTAGAAGAAAATTGTCCTTGACTTGGGGTCCACTTCAAACCATAAAGCTGTAAATAGTATAGAGGCATTTAATGTTATTAAACGTTTGCTAATCACCAGGAGGGTGTTTTCATGAAAAAATCACGCAAAAGCAATATTCTCATTGCTTCTTTATTTTTGTTTTCGTTACTTTTTATCTTAAGTTCATGTGGAGGTGATAGTGGCAGTGGTTCTGGCCTGGCTTCCGATGCAAAAGACATAACCGCTTTTAATTTCCTTGCTGGAGAGAACGGAGCATTATCATCTGATGTTACAGGGACTGTTAACGCCACGACGGTTGTGCTCACTGTGCCCTATGGTACTGATGTTAGTGCTTTAGTCCCAGATATTGCAATCACAGGGGAGTCTGTGGATCCGGCCGATGGAGCAGCGGTGGATTTTACGAGTCCAGTTATATATACGGTAACGGCGGCTGACAGTACGACAAAGGACTATACTGTTACAGTCACTGGCACAATACCAGTAGCGCACTGGACGTTCGATGAAGGAGTAGACACTACTGCGGGTGATTCAGCCGGTAGTAATGACGGGACTTTGTCGGGCGCAGTACTTCCTCAGTGGATAGGTGGTTGGGTTGGTGATTACGCATTAGAATTCAACAATTCATCTGATTATGTTTCAGTACCCCATAACGAAGATTTCAATTCTCAAGATTTTACCGTTACTGCATGGCTAGCCAACTATAATCCTGGAACCACTTCTGCTTATTTCAGACGAATAGGTGGATGGCATTTAAGAACAACAAGCAATGGATGGGATATTGACATAGAAGGAGGAGATATTGTGAATTCACGATATGACTTTCCAGAGTCTGAACCTGCGGATCCAGAATGGCACCATTACGCAATAACTGTTTCTAGTCCTGCGAATGGCTCCGAGGTTATTTTCTATGTTGATGGTGTGCAAGTTGGCCCAATTCATACATATACGAACGGATTTTCAGATTCAGTTGATGCTGCTCTTTATATTGGTCAGTATTCGCCTGGTTACAATTGGGATGGAGCCATGGATGATGTCCGCTTTTATAATGAAGTACTAACAGCACAAGAAATACTTGGTTTGCATAACCTATATCCAATTCCATGAAATGAAGGTATTTAAATTGGCTCCGGTTACAAATAAATCATGACCTGTAAACCGGAGTCAATTTATCTATACATTTTTTACGATATAAACAAAGACATTCACTAATATTTTCTATTATTCTGACTACATCCCTATTAAGCTGTAGAACAATGACAATCGCTATAGGTTGGGTTGCGGGACGTTCCGGGACATTTTTTTGCATTATCGGTTCAATTCATTAAAGAATAGACATCCATTATGTTTAATGCCTCTTAATTATTTTCAGCTTGCCATTGGGGCATGAGTTAAGCAAGCGTTTAGTAAACGATGAGGGAGTTCAGGCTCCCAAAATCTTCGATTATAACGGTAACAGAATTCATCCAGGTATTCTTGGAGATATCTGTGCGAGACACCATGAAAAGTACCATTGAGAAACGCTTTCAAATTTCCGATAGCGATGTGCACCTTGGGCAGCCATGTAGAAGCTTCTTTGGGTGGAGTCACTTTTTTCTCATGCTCGTGGCTTTCTATGACGACATTCATTGCTGGCAAAGCATCCGTACGAACTTGTCGTCCTTTCTTAAGGTGCTTTTTAAGAAAGCTTCTCAATGTTTGACCAGAAACGGTTTTCACCGCTTCCATCGCGACAAAGCCTGCAAACTTACCTCTATTTTCCACCGCTACCAAAACGGGCTTTTTTCCTTCGGCTCCACGTCCTCTTTTCCCGGACTTTCTTCCGCCAATATAGGTATCATCCAGTTCGATCAGATCTTCAATAAGATGATAAATAATATCTCGATCAGCCATCGCTGTCCTGATCTTTTTCAGCATGTTCCTAGCGGTCAACCAGGATACATCAATATGCTTAGAAAGCCGCAAGGCGGATATACCGCCTTTATCCGAAGCCATAAGGTAAATCGCCCAAAACCATTTTACCAAAGGCAGGTTAGTGGAGTGAAACAGGGTACCCGCCGTGACCGATACCTGGTTCCGGCATCGGCAACATTGGTAGACTTTACGAGAAGCTATGTAATAGGATGAATCATGGCCACATTTGGGACAGATGAAGCCATTGGGCCAACGATACTTGGTAAGCGTGGATGCGCAGGCTTTTTCAGTACCATACCGCTTCTGCCATTGCAGCAGACTTATTTTAGGCATTTTCATAATGAAATCCTCCTATAAATGGTTGATTTCACAATAACAAAAAAACATGTAGCTGTAAATAGTATAGAGGCATTTTATGTTTTGAGGCTTGATGACTTTTCCCTGCAATTCTATCAGGTGTTTTAATAAAAAAATCTATAACCAGCGTACAAAAAAAGAAACATGTGATGTATAATAAAAGATGCAAGTAGGCTATGAAGCGAGGAAGTAAGGAAGCAAGGAGGCTTGTTGGAGTGAAAAGAAAATTCTTCTTTATAGGCAGAAGAATGTGGAAGGGGAATGTTTTTTACATGCTTTTCAGAAGATCTAATATAACCGGCAGGCATGATATTTGCCTATTTTAAATGAAAGCAGGGTAGACTGGATTATTTCGAAAGAAAACCATTGGCAAACAGGAAAAGAGCATAAAAAATCGAGGAATAACTTTTTTATATTGAAGGAATTAACAGATAGTTATAATATCGGTAAACTGGAAAGGGCGATTGGCCCTTTGCCATGAAAGATTAGGGGGTTCGGCTATGAAAGACTGTTTAAGGCAGAAAATAAAAGATCTTTTCATTATATCCAGCATTTTATTTATTTTTATTCAGATGGTTCCTGTTGCCTTAGCAGCAGGACCGATCATTGACCATAATTGCACTGATCTTTCCCTTATACCTGCTCAGTGGATAGCACAGGCTAAAAACGATCTTCATATTGCCTACCAGCATACTTCCCATGGAAGTCAGTTAATTACCGGCATGAATGCCCTTAGAAGTTTTCCTTCATTTGGGGCAACTTATGATTGGGATGACACTGGAGCCGGAGCAGGCGCTTTGGATCTGGATGATAATGGCATCCCGGGATGTTCAGATTTAAGCCAGGGAGACTCGATAGACGGAAATGGAGTTACTCCCTGGGTGACTGCTACCAGAAACCTGTTGGATAATCCTGCTAATTACCATGTTAACGTAATTATATGGTCCTGGTGCAGCATTAATGGTCATAATATTACACGCTATCTTGATAATATGGAGATACTTATTGCAGAATATAGTGAAGGCGGTTCTAAACCGCGTGCCGCATCCTATCCTGTTAAGTTCATATTTATGACTGGTCATGCACAAGGTCAAGGCGAGAGGAGTGCGGGACGTCCATAAGTAAGTAAATAACTTGGCATTTATACTTTTTAGTGGTTGCTTGGAGTCAAATTTTTCCTTTGAAATCTACAACGATAATCTTAAGCTAAAAATCTTCTGAGTTCTTTATAAAAGTATTCGCGTGAACCTATAAAAATAACTAAAACTTCTTTTTTATCTTTTGCTATATCATATACTGCCCGATATTGGACACCAGTATGAAAGATTTTTATATAACGAAGCCCACGGCTAAATCCTTGAAGGAGAATTCCTTTTTCGTATGGTTCCTCCTCAAGATTCAATAGTTTGGTTTTGATAATATGTCTAATATTGGCATCGGGGCTGGGGTCACATCTTGATTTGTGATTTGGTGGCAAGATAAGGTACCGGGATTGACGCCCTTTCGATTTACAGTTTTGAAATAATTCATTGCTTTAGTTCGATTTTCTACTCCATTGATTTTCTTTTTCTTACTTTGCAAACGAAGCCACCTAACTGCCCTGCCCCGTAACCTCCTTTACCCATTTCTACTCAAAGCCCAGGTTAAATGGTCCTTCGATCCCGGTGTAATAAAAGTAGGTTTCACCCCCGGTTAAACAAAAGAAAACACTGGTTTCACCCCGGTTAAACAAAAAAACTGGTTTCACAGGGCAGGCAGGGCCCCGATGTGCGGGATCTTCGTTTCACTACGACAGGCAGGGCTCCGATATACGGAATCTACGCTTCGCTTCGACAATCTGGGTAAACAATTTTGGGTAAAAATGCCCTAAGATTTGATTGATCCTAAAACTTTTTCTTTCAATTTTGTAAGGTTTTTAATAAAAGGATCTACGACCAGTGTTAAAAAAAAGAAACATGTGATGTATACGAAAAGATAAAAATAGGCGGGGAAGCGAGTAAGTTGGGAAGCAAGGAGGCTGGTTCGAGTAAAAAAAAAATTCTTTTTTATAGCAAAAGAATATGGAACAGAAATGTTTTTTATCTACTTGTCAATGGACTGCCTGCAATTCTTCTCGGATAACTCGGCGTAAGGTGTTTTCATTAAGCGGCAGCTGTCTCTTGCCCAGGTATTCCCTGAGTGCGTCATTAATCATTGTCTGATAGTTGCCGCCACCTGCCTTGTGCACTTGTTCTTTAAAGTAATTGATAATGTCCGCATCAAGACGAATGGTAATCCGCAGCTTATTAGGATCAGGCGAAATTATCGCACCACGTTTACCTTTACTGAAATCATATTCATCTCTCATGGTTCACCCCTCATATTGTTTACGTTCATGCTTAGTAGCCTTGCGTGCAGAAATTAAGCGAATTACATTTCCTCTCCATGTATAAACCACGACAAGAATACGTCCATATGCGTCCATGCCGATAGTTACAAATCTTTCTTCATCATGGCCGGGATCATTTACTGTGGCAGCGTTAAAATCATCAAATACCGTTACTGCATCGGCAAAGTCAATACTGTGTTTTTTTAAATTACGGGTTGCCTTATTCTGGTCCCATTCGAAACTCATAAAGAATTATATGTACAAACTGTGTACATGTCAAGAAAATTATGGAAAGAAAGCGGATCTGATATAACCGGTCAGGCATAATATTTGCCTATTTTTAATGAAAGCAGTGTAGACTCGATTATTTTAATGGTTTTCCTGCTTGCCTCGCCATTTCACCGCTACGACGTGTCGGGGCGAAGTTATAACAACGAAGTCCGAAACTATAGCAAAGACGGGAGCATCTGCCAAGTTGCGACGGCTGGAAGAAATCCATTGGCAAAACAGGAAAAAGAGTATAAAAAATCGAGGAATAACTTTTTTATATTGAAGGAATTAACAGAAGGCTTGTTGGAGCGGAAGCGGACCTGCCTGTGCGTCAACGCACGCAGACAGGAATCCCGATTCATCGGGGGAAGCGGAGAGATTAATATTCCGAGCTATCTGAGAAAACATCAAATTCATCTAAAAGCAGTAGAAAATTGGATATAAAAAATCAAGGCTCCTTGCGCTTAATACTGAACTTGTCGAAATCGCGATCGTAACTATAAAGTAGATTCTGTGAATCTTTTTCCAATATGGCAATCAGATAACAGTCAACAATATCTAATTTTTTATTGCACCACATTTCCATCATACGGCGAATCATCGTTTTATTTTTAATGACAATTCCTTTGTATTTGAGAAGATCGGTTATACCCTTTGCAATTTGATCTTTTGGCACTTTGTAGAAGCTTTTTAAGACAAAAAGAACCTGAAACAGAACAATCAGCTTCAATTCAACCTTCATTTTTCCATATTCCAGGGATTCAAAAAACGAATAGAGATTTTTATATTTGGGAGATTTATCTGATACCAAAAAGCGGACGATAACGTTTGTGTCCAATAATGCGATCATTATATACCGCCTTCAGCGAAGCCCTTTTCGACTGCTTTTTTAATATCTGCTTTGGTAAGATCTGGTTTTCCAGTTGCATACCTGTTAAAAACACCAAAAAGTCGATCAGTTAGAGATTTGTCAGCCATTCTTTTGGTGGTAAGTTTTAAAAGGATTCCATTTGATTCCGGAATTACATCAATCTGATCTCCAATATTAATGTTATATTTTTTCCTTAAGGCAATGGGAATGACAACCTGACCTTTTGGGAAGACCTTCATCGTAATTGGTTCTTTTGTAATTTCACGCATATATTTTTTCCTATTCATACAAGTTATACCAGTATATTAATGAGGTATAACTATGATGTCAAGGATTTTGTGTAATTTTTAAATTGAAAAGGATACAGATACTTAATATAAGGACTGGAAGATAGACAGATAAGGGGTAAAAAAACTTTGATGATGTGAGGTTGGAAGCGAGGAGGTTCGGCTATGAAAGACTATTTAAGAAAAAAAATAAAAGAATTTTTCATTATAAGCAGCATTTTATTTATATTTGTTCAGATTATTCCTGTTGCCTTAGCAGCAGGACCGATCATTGACCATAATTGCACTGATCTTTCCCTTATACCTGCTCAGTGGATAGAACAGGCTAAAAACAATCTTCATATTGCCTACCAGCATACTTCCCATGGAAGTCAGTTAATTACCGGCATGAATGCCCTTAGAAGTTTTCCGTCATTTGGGGCAACCTATGCTTGGGATGACACTGGAGCCAGACCAGGTGCTTTGGATCTGGATGATAATGGCATCCCGGGCTGTGCAGATTTAAGTCAGGGAGACTGGATAGATGGAAATGGAGTTACTCCCTGGGTGACTGCTACCAGAAACCTGTTGGATAATCCTGCTAATTACCATGTTAACGTAATTATGTGGTCCTGGTGCAGCATTAACGGCCATAATATTACACGCTATCTTGATAATATGGAAATACTTGTTGCA
>JAUWMJ010000277.1 GCA_030613225.1 Desulfobacterales bacterium | reverse complement strand
TCCCGGCTCAAGTCCTTCTTCATTTTCCATATCCACTTTTCCCTTTAGCAGACGGGCTTTACACACTCCACAACTACCGGATCGGCAGCCATAATCGAGATCTATATCCTGCTCCTCGGCAATATCCAGCAAAGGTGTTTTTCCGTCGGTGGGTACTTTTTTGCCTGAGCTGGCAAATTCAACTGTTAATGAAGCCGCCGATTTTTTTTCTTCATGCAGTGTACTGGCAGGGCTTGCCTCATCAGTCATTGCCGGGGGGATGGATTTTTCTTCTGTGGAGGTCCGTATTCCGCTGAAACTTTCTGTATGAAGGTTGGACAGTTTAAACGGCTGCCCCAAAATCGGTTTGCTAAGAATATTCTTGACGGCTTCCATGAAGCCCGGAGGTCCACACATATAGATATGACGTTCATGGATATCAGGCGCAACCATCTCAAGCATTTCCCGGTTAATACGTCCTGTTAAACCAGTCCACCCGATACCGGAACCCCTGGTGCTGGTGATTATCACAGGTTCAAACATTTTATAGCGGGAAGTAAGCAGCTCGATTTCATTACGGGATATGATGTCGTCAGGAGTACGGGCCGAGTAAAAAAAACGGATGTCAACATTTGCAGATAAATCGCACAACCATCGAGCCATCGACATTAGGGGAGTTATGCCACTTCCTGCCGAAACAAAAAGAATTTTTTGTGCAATCTTACCCGGCATAAGACAAAACTTTCCTTTCGGGCCGGCAATATCCACTCTGTCACCGATTTTCAGATTATCGGGCAACCAGTTTGAAACCAAACCACCCGGCACACGCTTGACTGTGATCTCAAGTATAAAAGGCCGTGAAGGCGTTGAGGAAATCGTATAGGAACGAAGTACTTTCTTGCCGTTGATGTTCAATACAAGGGTGCAAAACTGGCCAGGCCGGTAAACAAATCGGCACAATGGATTCCCCTGAAAACGGAAAGTATAAACATCGTGTGTTTCCTGTATTATATCAGAAAGGTAGAGGGGTGTATCCAGACCCTGCCAAACAGGAAGGTCTACTTTTGTGTCGACTAGGGTAGTATCCATGTACAACGAATCTCCTTTCAATGATCTGTGATTTCAGACCTCGACATTTTGTTAAGAAGTACTCTATTTTTTTGGACAAAAGAAATACGTTAATAGTTGATAGCTCAAAGCTGATAGCTGATAGTCCAGCACGCTGCAAGCTGGATTAAATGATTAAAAATCCTATTTTCCCTATGAGCTGTGAGCTATGAGCTATTCTTAAAGGTTTAGCATCATTATTCAGTAATAAATTACGAGGTCTGTATTTTGGGCATCACGTTTACTTCCGGATTTTTTTCACCAAAATTTTCCATCAGTGCACCTACAACTTCTTCCCTTGTTTTTCCCTTATTTTCAAGGGTTTTTATAAGTTGATAAGCACCAAATAACGAGGAAGGACCAATCTCGGAAGCAAATGTCCCGACTCCTCCATTCCAGACAAACATGGAAAAAAGTTCATCCAGTTCAGCCACAGTAACACCTATAGAATATGCTTTCACCAGTTCACGGGTTGCCTGGCGAAACCTGCGCGCACCTACTCCATTTGCCAGTGACAGGAGCAGTTTTGTCTTCTGATCAATTGCAGGCTCCTCTTTTCCCCAAGTCAAATTCCAGAAATTTACCACTATATCAGCAAGTGTATTGTCAATCTTTTTAAAATTCAAAATAGCAGTCGGTTTTAGCGGCATATTCCCGGTACCGACATAAGCAGCCTCTTTTTCTTCAATCTTGCAAAAATAGACGCGATATTCGCTATCGGAAATCTTTTCTGTAATATGCTCAAAACCGATATCCGCCATGGCTGAATAAAGCGGAATAGGTTCAAAGCTCTGAACAACGCACATGCCATGGCCCAGTTCAATGTTCTGTGCTTTTTTAAGAAGCTTTGGAAGAAAATTGCCTGTCAATTTTCTCACATCTACAACTTTAAATAAATCTTTTTTATCTTCCCATTCTTTTTTCATAATACTACCTCCTTTTCAAAATATACCGATTTTATTCATTCCTCATTTTAAATGAATCCTAACATGGCTGATAGTTTCATTTCATTGACATAGATCAAGAAAACATAGAATTTCTTTAAAAAGGGAAAAATATGGATAACAAACTTGATGGCGTCGTAAAAAATCTTTTCTGAAAACCAGCTAAAACAAATTGGGTGGATAGCTGTTGAAAAAATTTAGAAAAGGCAAAATGTTTTTTGCACAATAAGATGCCGGAATCTAATCGAGGTAAGCGGGGGTACGGGACGTACGTGCAGAGAATGCAGAAATAAAACACGTTCTGCACGAACGTCCCATATTTCGTCCCATATTTTCAAAGTGATCCTGGTGCAGGTGAGAAATCATCACCATGTCAATACCCTTAATAACGTCTTCAGCAGGGAAAGGAAGCTCAACGATAATTTTACATTGTGTCATTTCCCGATGAAATTCGGGGTTCTTTTTTCCAGGAATGCAGCCTGGCCTTCTTTTAAATCATCACTTTTAAAACATTTCTGCATTAAATGGTCTGCCTGATTTAATTTGTTTTGATCCAACGCCATATCATTTTCAAACATTGTAATGATTTTTTTGATTCCCTTTAATGACAGCGGCGCATTCCGGGTAATTTTTTGGGCATATGTAAGGGTAAATTCTTCAAGATCCGGTTTTGGGATCATATGATCCACCAGGCCTTTTAGGAGAAGCGCTTTGCCCTGAAATGTATTGGCCGTATAAAAAATTTCCTTTGTCCTGCCAATCCCGAACGCCTCAATGAATTGCTGGATGCCTTCAGGGTGATAGGCCACACCGATTTTAGCCGGTGTCATCCCCAGTTTGATATCCTCTGCTGCAATCCGGATATCACAGCATGCACAAAGGTTAAACCCTGCACCAAACGCATATCCGTTCAGCATGGCAATGGTGGGGTAAGGATAATTTTTTATAGACGCAAGAGCCTGAAGCAGGATGTCGGGTGTTTCCTGTCGGGCATCGGGCAACGGGTCAACAGGGATTGCAGCAATATCATAGCCTGAAGAAAAGGCCTTGTCCCCGGAACCTTTTATTACCACACAACGGATATCATCATTTTTTGAGAATGTTTCCAGAGTGATATGAAGATCCATGAGCAGCTCTGGAGTAAGCGCATTCCGTTTTTCAGGATAATGAATGGTCAAAAAGGCAATAAAGTCTTTTTTTTCGACTAAAAGCATATTCTCAGTATTTTTTTTCATTTCAGGACTCCTTGCGCTTCATTCAGACCGTTGAATATGGCTATATCTGAATTTACTTTTTGTTTAATTACCAGATGATGATTGTTTTTGAAATGGTAATCATAAAAAAATGAAAACTCAAGATCAAAGTCCTGAATTGTTTTTAACTAACGGGTCCAGTCTGACCAGGACAGACAGACAAACCCACCGGTTCTTAACCTCATCCTTGTGTTGCAGCGGGTGGCAGGGCAAATCGTGCTGTTTGGGGTACGGGACGTTCGTGCAGAGAATGCAGAAATAAAACACGTTCTGCACGAACGTCCCGTATTTCGTATTTTGGCGGACTCGGTATTCATATTTCCCTGCCGATTTCAAAAGGTCAACCGGCCAGTCTTCCTGGAACCATACCTGAAACCTTGTCACGAATCTTCAAAAAAATGAGCAGCTAAAATCTAATCGAGGTAAGCGGCAGAGAAATATAGCTTTCAGACCGCACAGGCCTGGACAATCCGGCAGAGCATGGAAAGCTTTAGTCACTGTTCTACAATCATCCTGGCATGATTTTTGCTATCGAATACGACAGAATAAAGACAAAAATAATTTTATTACACCACGGGCTATATCCGTGCGAATTTACGAGGTTATATCGTTCCGGTGCGAACTTATTTTTACGCGAACCCTTTAAAGGCCTTTTCATTATGACAAGTAAAAATGAGAAAAACAGTGTCAGGAAAATAGTCTTGATGGGGGTATTCTGGCGAATACTGATCATTGAAGGAATACTGCTGATTGGGACACTTATATACGCGGCTTTGACCGAAGATAAGGGATCGGTAGAACTTTTCTGGTATGCCTTAAGAATCATATCCCTTGTGGCAATCATTGTTTTGTTCATGATGGTTACGCTCAAAAGCTTCCTTGATAGGCGAATCATTTCACCCCTTGAAACCATTGCCGCGGCCAATCAGCGTTTCCAGAACGATGACTCCTCCGCAAGGGAGGTAAACTTGCCCGAAGACGTCCCTAAAGAGATCAAGGGGATCGTTTCCTCCCGCACGCAGATGTTGGACACAATACTTAAGATATCAGAGGAACGCTTGCATCTTGTCAAATTTATCAGGAACACCTTCGGTCGTTATCTTTCCAAAAAGGTGGTTGATGAAATCCTTGAATCACCGAATGGGCAAGAAATCGGTGGTCATAGGAAGAGCGTAACTATCATGATGTCAGATCTTCGCGGCTTTACAAGTTTATCTGAAGCCAGAGACCCTGAAGTTATGGTTCGGCTTTTGAATCGTTATCTCGAGCGTATGTCCAAGGTCATTATGGAATATGATGGGATGATAGATGAGTTCATTGGAGATGCAATTCTGACAGTTTTCGGCGTGCCCGAGGAACATGATGATGATCCTGTACGTGCGGTTGCCTGCGCCCTTTCTATGCAAAATGCGCTTATGGAATTAAATGATGAGTTGATGCGTGAAGGATATCCTGCCCTTGAGATGGGAATAGGGATAAACACAGGGTCGGTCATTGTGGGGAACATCGGCTCTGAAATACGAATGAAATACGGTATTGTTGGCGCCACCGTTAACATAGCTTCCAGGATAGAATCAAATACTATTGGAGGGCAGGTTCTTCTCGGGGAATCCACTTACAATATAGTAAAGGAGTTGGTGGCTGTCGATTCTCCTCAGACCATTATGATGAAAGGATTAAAA
>JAUWMJ010000271.1 GCA_030613225.1 Desulfobacterales bacterium | reverse complement strand
GGTGTTACGAACTCTTGCGTGACGCGAATGATATCAACAGGGAAGAAACCGGATATAGATGACATCAATTTAGAGTTGTGAACGCTCTGCACGAATGTCCCCATTAAAATTGAACATTTTTCAAAGGTCTCTCCCTGACCGTCCAGTAACATAAAAGGCTTCTTTTTTTGACTTTTATCGGTTGCTTTCCAGGTGTAAATTTTCTTTCGGTTTCTGAGAGCACCTTGCCCAGTCGGTCCAGGAAATTAATCCTGTCCGTGTCATCTTTAAATATTTTCTTCGCTCGATGCCTCTTACAATAATGTGATGAAGGGCATCGGGAGCATCAATGCGGGTTTTACGTGGCATGCCAGGATCATATCAAATATCAGATAAAATAGAATCTTATTATTTTAGGGGCTGATGTCGCCCGGAAGTCGCCCTAAATTTTGGTTTTTTCACCTTTTGGCTTTTTTTTAAGTATAAAACGACGAACAACCAATAGCTCAGAAATGATTATAAAAATAATCGTTGAAATGAAAGCTAATGGAAAAGCAGTAAACGACCACCCAAAATATTCTGCCAGTTCATTGTATGATCTAGGATAGACACGATTATCTTCAATCTCGTAAACATATATTTCTTTTCTATCGCCGCCACCCACCCAATAAGAAGGCATTACCTGTTTTCTGGTGTCTGAAATTGCCTTTATGACATAATTACAGCTATCATAATGATGGTCTACTTCGACTTCGCCATTTCCGGGAGTTTGATATAGCTTCCATTTTGAATCCATACCATCTGAAATACTAATGGATCCCAGTATAACATCCGATGTTTTGCCGTCTTTGATACTATATAAGAGAACTGCAGAATGAGTCGGCATATTCTCTTTCGTGTACCGGACTAGTGTTTTCTGAGATTCTTTATGCGCAATGTATTTATAATATCCAGCGCTAAATACAAATAATGAACACACATAAATAAGCAAAATCACGATCCGCACCAGCGCTTTTAGCAGGCCGGTTAAGATTTTGTTTTTTACAATCGGTTTTTTATTATCCATGGCCTTTCCTATAATGATTGAAAAATTCCTCCGATTGCCATTTTCCCCAATAATTCTTGCATTTAAATAATCGGCAGTTTGGGCATAATAGTTTAATCATTCCGAACCAAGCGTACCGGTATATCCAAATCTCAAATCCACAAATCCTCTGATGCTATTCGCTCTCCACGCTGAAAAGTCTCGGAAGTCTCCCTTTATTACTTAATTGAAACTGACCCGAATCCAACCCGGGTTTCATCAAGCCCTTTCTCCATTTCACTCCATGCCTTGCTGATGTCTTCAACGGTTTGGCTCTCATAGGATAAAGAGCGTTCTAAGGATTATAGCTGTTTTGTTTTAGTCCAGTGCCAGCGAGATCTATCTTGCAGCTTAAGAGAAGATAAAAGCAGCATGGTTGCCGCTGGGATCGTTGCTGAAACAGCAGTAAATATTTTGAAATCTACCCCTTTCCCTAAAGCCACTGTAATAGTTGCTGTTGCGCTGCTAAGTGCTCCTAAGAGTGTTAAAAAGAAGGCGGCATAGTGGTTAAATTTAGCATATACAAGAGAACTTCTCGTTGCTTTTTGCAATCTTTCTATGAGTTCTGCTTTGGGATCATTGGTTATAACCCACCTCCCTTGTTATGAAATACGTACCCGTTCACGCCCATTCGAAACAAAAAGGTCGCACAATCTCCGTCCTGTAAGCGTTCACAGGTGCTGCAGATGTGCGGGATCAGGGCGACCAGCTAGAGTCTGCTATGCTGGTCGCCCTGATCGCGTGCAGCTGCGGTGCCTGTGAACGCTTACTGAAATACTTTGTATTAAGATGCCCTAACATTAGATATTGATTCGCTACGAAATAATTTCAGCTTTTGGAAAAAATGAATATCCGCAAAATGTGTGCAGCGATTATTCGACCGCATAATTATAATAGCATATCCAATTGGACATTCAACGTTATTAGAGATGAGAATAGTCTATACAGTTTCAGAGACTACTTTCGGCTGATTCTACACGATATCCCTTTGAGGTTGGGAGTGCCGAATTCCTTTCCTATGTTATCGGTGGAGGTAAGGATGTTGTAGTTCGACTTTTTCCACTCATATCCGGTTTCAACATCCCCTTCAGGAAACCACCATCCGTAAGCAGCTTGAATGGAACCGGGATGAATCGTGTCGGTAAGGTGGGCAAACTGTGTTATCCTGCCAAAGCGGGTTTTAATAAAGATTTCATCACCTTCTTTGATACCGTGTTTTTTTGCGGTTTCAGGATTAATCAGGGTCGTGGGAGTATTCTCGAGTTTTCTTAACTTTTTAATCCATCTATATGACGAATGGAGATAATAGCGGCTTTTACAACTGGTTAATATCAGGGGATAATCCGGGTCTTCTTTGAAATCATCGTTAAATTGAGGTAAAGGAGAAACATTCAGTTTTTTCGCCCGGCTTAAAGCCAGCTCTACTTTGCCGGTGAGTGTTCTAAATCCTGAAGACATAAATTTTTCAAATTTATCCGGGCCTTTTAAATATCCTTTTTCAGTAAACCTGTTAAAATTCAGCCCGGCAGGCTCTAAAAGTGCATCTAAAAGTTCGTTATAATCTTTATACCAGTATTTTTCGTTTGTAAGTGATTTTCCCAGCTCATTTAGTATTTCTATATCCGGTCGGCAATCTTTTGGTGGATCAACTACCCTGGGTCTGGCCAGAATGCAACCGTGGCCCAGACCGTAATGGCCGATATCGTTGAATTCAAAATGGGTGGCGGCAGGAAGTACCACATCTGCGAGTAAAGCGGTGGGAGTCATAAATATGTCGGATACGGCAAAAAAATCGAACTTCATAAGTGCATCAAAGGTTTGTTGACTGTCAGCATAGCCAAGCAGCGGATTTGTACATTGAAAATAAGCACCTTTGACCGGATAGGGTATGCCTTCTAAAATCGCCTTTTTAAGATATGAAGAAGGAACAGTCATCAGGCCGTGAATCGTGTTGTGATGAGCATGAATCATTTCCTTTCTTTTTTCAGGAATCAGGTCTGCTCTTACAAACTTGCCAAGGCCCAGGATATCAGGCTCATTTGCCTGAATATTACCTCCGGGAACATCGAGGTTTCCGCAAATGGCCATCAGGCAGACAAGACTGCGGCAGATATCAAAAGAGTGGATGTTTTGTTCGATGGGATTTCCCCATCCAAGGGCAGCAGGTTTGGCTTTGGCATAAAGCCTTGCGCCTTTACGGATTAGATCGGCCGGAACCCAGGTGACTTTTGACATTGTTTCAGGTGTGAAGTTTTTTACATGAAAGGCCAGTTCGTCAAAACCGTGAGTCCATTTTTCTACAAACGCTGTGTCATAAAGCTTTTCTTCAATAATAACATTTAAAAACGCCAGGGCAAGAGCGCAGTCGGTTCCGGGCTTTAACTGCAGCCATAGCCTTGCCCTGCGAGCCATTTCGGTTTTTCTCGGATCTATCACCAAAAGCTGCGTTCCCTGCTTTAACTGCTCTATTAGCAGGCTGCATATTTCACCTTCTTCATTGGTGCTGGTAATATTACTCCCCCAGAGCATGATAAGCTTGCTTTTATGGTGATAGTCCGTGACAGGATAAAAGCCGCACGTGTGATAACCGCTTATTTCACGTGGTGCATGGCAGACATCCTGCACTGCAACCACATTAGGACAGCCAAAAATATTGGCAAGTCTTATTAAAACAAAATGATCCAGTCCTTTTGGCATACCCTGGCAGAAAGCGACCGCCTTTGCTCCGTGTTTTTCTTTAATCCTGAGCAAATTATCACTGATTATAGTAATAGCCTCTTTCCACTCGATTTTTTCCCACTTTCCCCCACCCCGTTTCCCTGTTCTTTTTAAAGGGTGCTTTAACCGGGAAGAGTGAGTAAGGCGATCGTGAGATGCCAGACCTTTGGGACATATGTAGCCTTTATTCAAAAAGCCGTCCGGGTCTCCTTTGACTTCGACAATTGAATTATCCTTAACTCCGACTATAAGCGCACAGCCGCCCTGATCCATCCTTGCGCAGTGTGTCTTTATCCAGCGGATATTATCTGTCATAACATGAATCTCGTTTTAAATTAAATTTACCTAACCAGGACAAACCTGAAAAGAAAAAGATTTTTATCACGAAAGCACGAAAACACGAAAAAGAGAAAACTATAATTTCGTGCTTTCCCTATTTCGTGTTTTCGTGATTGGTTTTATTTTTTGTCATAAAAGATACAAAATTCGTTATTAAGCGCCCAAATCAGCCTGCAACTTTCACAATACTTGAAACAGGAACAAGTCGGACCTTTTTTTTCAGTTCAGGAAGCTCTTGCCGAAGAATTTTATAGGTAATTTTGTGAGGGTGAGCAATACCCACAGCCACTCCCTTTCGTTTTGCAATTTTTACAAGCTGCCTTAATTGTTTTCGAATAAATTCAGGATCCGGGATATGATCAATAAATACATCCCTTTGAGCAAAAGGAATCTGCAAAAGGCGGGCCGATGGCTCGCATACGGTCTTTGCTGTGGAACGACTGTCGATAAAAAACAGATTTCGTTGTTTCAGGATAGAAAAGATTTGATACATCTGTGCTGAGACGGTAGTCATCCTTGAACCCATATGGTTGTTGACGCCTTTAATTGAAGGGACGTCATCCAGATCCTTTCTGAGCTGTTCTATGAGTTCGTCAGGAGACATAGAGGTAAGGAGTGCTCCGGGACCGGGATTGATTGAAGGGTATTCTATCGGCTCCATGGGAAGATGAAGCATAATGTCATATCCTTTCGCCTCTGCCGCCCTTGCAATACTTTTAGTATAAGGGCCGTGGGGAAGGACTGAAAATGTAAAAACACCATCAAGAGCGAGAAATTTTTTCGCTATAAACCGGTCATAACCCAGGTCATCAATAATAATGGCGACTTTCGGCAATTCATCCGGCAGTATGATTTTCGGTTTTAAAGGCGGTTTTTCAGGAGGTATTTCTTTTTCCGGGTAGATCTCAAAAGTTGGTATTTGGGTAATCGGTGCTTTTTGTGTAGGATGCAGAACTTTAACAGGCTCCTTGCGCAACATGAAA
>JAUWMJ010000095.1 GCA_030613225.1 Desulfobacterales bacterium | reverse complement strand
ATTTATCCACCTATATTGACGGTTGCACAAAAAATAAATATTCGAGTCCAAAGGGCTCGGCCTTGATCACTCCTGTAATGGGTTCCATCGTAAACGCCACACGTTGCGAGTTGCGAGTTGCGGGTTTCGGGTTTCGGGTTTCGGGTTTCAGGTTTCAGGTTTCAGGTTTCAGGTTTCAGGTTTCAGGTTTCGCTCACTTCGTGAGCTTCATTTGCCTCCAACCTCCAACATTAACATCAGGCTTTGCCGTCATTTGCCTGGCGTTGCTCGGCGTCATTGAAAACAACAAATTACAAATAACGACAGCTCGCGAAGCGAACTCGCTCCTGACACCTGAAACCAAAGAGGCTACCACAAGAAATACCATAGAGCCAATTATGTTAATTGAAGGAGATGAGAGTATCTGCGCCCTAATCAATTCGGCATAGCCGTTTTGCTCTGACCTGACCCCGAGGACCAGTTTTTATTGGCTATAATAAAAAGGGGCTACAGCTAATGCTGTAACCCCTTGATTTTTCTGGTAGGCACGAGTGGATTTGAACCACCGACTTCTACCGTGTCAGTCTGTTTAAGCAATTTTTACGGTTTTTTATCCTGTTCTTCAATGTTGTTTTTGTCTTCATATTATCAACGTGTTATTAGAACTTTCATTGTTTCTTGTCTTATCGTTTTTTACCCTGTATTTGGGTGTTATAGTAGCAAAATGGTAGCAACCAAATAGCCTTTAACCTTCCGATATTCTTAGTTTCCGGGGATAGGGTGAGCTCCCCGACAAGGCGGCTTTCCTGGGCCGCTTTCCCCGGATTAATTTCCAGGCCGTGACAGGAGGCGAACTTTGAGACTTTCGGAAAAAGACAAATATCAATTGTGGTGGGAATATTTAAAGCTTAGTGAGAATTATAAGAAGTACTGTAAAAAACCTCAAGTTCATAGATTATATAAGTTAAAGCTAAAATCTGCACCTCCAAGACTTATGGATAGAAAAGAGCAAATTCATCGGATACTGTATGGGTCTGCCGGTTTAACCGATGTTTATGATACATTTGGAGATGTTTTCAATAATTCATTTGTAGATTTTTGGAGAAAAAAAGGAAAGAATTTGAAAAATTTATTGAGATTTCCTCGTGTTATAATTGAGGATGTTGAAAGTTATATTAATTATATTGGATCTTTCTATGAATTAATGGAGCCTATAACAGATCGATCTTACAGCAAATTTAAAGAAGTCATAGGAAAATCATTAAGCAATTCATCAAATCACATATATCTTAAAATTGATTTAACATTTCCAGTTGGTGAAATAGAAAAAGAATTCAAAAACATATTAACAATACAAAAACGAAATAGAGAAGCAATAAGTTTAAAGCGAGCTCTTGGTTGGGGCGATTGTTGTAATCGAAAACCAACGCCAAACCTCAGATATGATGAGGTATAACGATACTTAGAGGTTTTAAAAGTTTATAAAGTTGATGGGTTAAATGGCAAAAAAGCTTTTAAAAAAGTGTATCCCGAGGGTGACTATTCTGATCAGGATAAGGTTTCAGAATTTCACTCAGACAGAAGGAAGGCAAAACGCATTGTTAAAAATGTAGAAATTGGATTTTTCCCTGGTAGGTATTTAAAATAGCTCACAATTATTTTAAGTAGTGGGAGATTTAATTTAAATTTCATTCTCCCACTGGGAGAGATAATTTTTACTTAACTCTCTCATTACATAAATCTATTTATTATTTTATATTAAGCCAGCATCGTTGATGTTGGCTTTTTTATTTTTTGAAAAGCCGATCTGTTCATAAGATAAAGGCTGTTGAAGCATGTTGAAGTTTAGAAGTCGTTAGAAAAGGAGAAATTTAACTATGCAAAATTTATTAAGTTTTAAAGAACTGGCAGAAAAATTAAACGTTCCGAAATCCTGGATTTATTCTAGAACAAGGGAGACAGGGCCGAAAGCTATGCCTCGTATTAAGGTCGGCAAATATCGCCGCTTTGTTTTAGTTGATGTGATTGGATGGCTGGAAAAGCAGAATGAGGCTGAATAAGATAAGAGGTAATAGTTATGAACGAAATTATTCCATTAAATTTTGAGCTCAACGAAGTAAGACTCATTCAAGATGCAAATGGTGACCCTTGGTGGGTTGTGAAGGATGTTTGTGCTATCTTGAACATCTCAAATTACCGCGATGCTTTAAATCGGTTAGAGGATGATGAAAGGGGGTCGGTAAAAGTGGACACCCCTGGAGGCCCACAAGAAATGTCCACAGTTAATGAACCCGGCCTTTACACATTAATTATCCGTTCAAATAAGCCTGATGCAAAAAAGTTTAAAAGATGGATTACTCATGAGGTTTTACCTTCTATTCGTAAAACAGGAAAGTATGAAATTGAAACCTTATCTGAGATTGACCTCATAATTAAATCTGCACAGGCACTAAAAAAAATTGAATTAAAACAAATCGAACATGACGAGCGCATTACTTATCTTGAAGCCAAATCCCATCATAACTCAGGACATACCGGTTACTGGACAATCACGGCTTGGTGTAAACTCAATAATCTAAACATCACTCTTATAGAGGCTATGCAGAGAGGCCGTAATGCTGCAAAGCTATCTAAAGAATGGGGTGTTGAGATTGGAAAGGTCAAGGATGAAAGGTACGGTGAGGTCAACAGCTACAGAGAGGATCTTCTTGATGAAATTTTTTCAACGACAGAGGTTTGTTCATGACAGCGGCATTATGCCTTTTCTGCAATCAAGAAGAGCCAGGCTGCAAGCCGCCTGAGAATACGGAATTTATTTGCTCAAGTTGTGTGCAGGTATTGCTTAGCGCTGAACAGCTACACCTAAGACGTGCCCACGAAAAGGCAGTATCAAAAGGATATGAAAGTAATGCACGGGCAATCGAATCTTTTTTGATACCGGAGGAAAACGATGGAAAAAGACCAGCTAAAAGGAATAGAAAAAATCTTAACAGAAAAAGAATTACTCGAACTCTTGGGAGTCAAGCGCAGCGCATTGGACGACATGCGACATAAAAAGCAGTTACCTTTTTGCAAAATATCAAACACGAATAGAATATATCTTGTAAAAGACGTGATCGAGTTTATCGAAAGCAGAAGGATAGTCTTAAATAGAAGCACATAGCAGCAGAGACGGTACGAACAAGGTTCGCATAGTGGCAACCAGGGTACGCACAGTGGCGATATATTTTCAAGGTATAGTAGCATATAGGGGCAGTTAAAATTGAGATAAAAATACATGGTCGGCGCTGTAATCAGTGAAAAGATAACGTGTCCCCCCGGTCACGGTACCGGCCATTTCAAATCCGGGGGAGAGATGGGAAAAATAAAAAAGGGCGGTTTTTACTGGGAGCGGGAATTATACCAATCCGATGCGTTCTTATCATTAACCAAGAATGCGATGAAAATAATAATTGCATTCCTGGATAACCGGAAGGCCATAAAAAACAATTCTAGAAAAGGTAAAAGAAAAAAATACGAGTTTTCCAACTTAGATAATCTTAAGCTACCATATGCGCTTTTTGAGAAGACATACAAAATAAGTCGTTCAAATATCCCAAAGGCACTTGATGATCTTCTTGAAAAAGGTTTTTTGAAAATTATTTATCGTGGCGGATGTTGTCAGCACGATGGCAGTAGATATGCACTATCAGACAATTACTTATTATGGAGACCAGGGGTAAAGCCTTTTGAAACACGGCCTAAGAGGGTGCGGAAAGGATACCAGGGGCGGAATTTAAGAAAATAGTAACGGTTAAAACAGAACCCCTGCACACGGTTAAAACAGAACCCCTGGACAACTTTCAGGGGTATTAAAACAGAACCCCTAAAAAATCATATTAAATCGTACAGGCTCTAAGATTAAAGTGGTGTTTTTGCAGTTTTTTGAAAAACAGTTTCAGGGGTACTATTTTAACCGTATTAACATGTATTACCATACATAGGGATCTTTTAACCTGGAACTTGAAAGCGTGACTAACCCGAAAATGCCGTTTTTCGGTGCATAAATTCAATGAAAAACCAGCGAACCGGCATGCTTTGATATATGTTTATTCATTAAAAACGGCTAGTTTCCCGGAACATAAAGAACGGCTAATTTATATACACCTAAAAAGGCAGTAGAATGGTAAAGGGATTATCGAAACTTCAAAAAGAAATCTTGAAAATAGCTTATCGCAATCGGAGCCCACTATCCGAATATGGAGATGTTACGAATAGCGAAGTGCTGATAGAGGTTTACAACTTTCCTGCCCATCCTCCAGGGCCATATCATACGAGTGGTAAACCTCAAATATTTAACAGGGTAGAAATCGGCATCAATAAATATAAGGCTGCGTCGGTATCAATTGTGAAATCTTTTGATAGGCTTGCTGAAAGGGGGCTTGCTCAAAGAAAACAAAATCACGGCATTATATTAACTGAGGAAGGTATGAAAATAGCCAAGGCTTTAAAATGAGTATACCTTGCCGGGGTTTTGTATTTATGAATCTCCTTTGTTTTCTTATAGGCATCGGAAAACAAGCCGTTCTTTGAAAATCATTAATCCAATCTGTTAGCCGGATTAACGCACCTGGCTGAAATGGTGTATAAATGACGAAAGAAAACAAAGTCCGTATAGGTGGGATGAAACAAAGTATCGGCTCAAGAGTCGTGGGAAGCCTAAAAAGAATTATAAATGACATCTGGCTTTAAAAAAATCAATTGCAAGATTCTCTATCTGATAATTTATAATTCTTTTTATTCTGTCTTGAGCGTTCTCTTTTGAATCGATGAATAAATGCGCTTTTTCCCAGGTTATAGGGCAACACTCCATACCCCCTTCTAATAAAGGATAGTGCTTTAGATACCCAGATTTACAACTGACATAATAGGCAATTGGATAATCAATTCCAGCTGAAAAAATATTAAACTCAATATAACCTATTCTTTCGCTGGAACAGTAAAAATGGTCGCTTAACGTTTTTTTGGTATTTGTCTTTGAACGTTCTTCAGCACATAATTCTGCGAATTTATCAGGCGTAAATATTTTTATTCCGGCGAAGTTATTTTTAAATTTTAATTTTGCATAATCTGTAAGTTTATTTTCTGATAAGCCTAATTTACTGGAATTGCGACCTAGAAAAACCCTAACAAATCCGAATCCTTCAATTTTCTTGAAATGCGCATAATCCAGCTTAAGCTTATAAGCTGTGGCTGAGTCTATTTCTTCGGCAAAAGATAAAGAACTGCATATACAACATAGAATTAATATAAATGTTGTCTTTGAAAATTTCATTGCTGTTTCCTTTCCGTTAAAAACAAAATTTGTCTTTGATTTTAGGAAATAGATTTTAATTTTAATACTATCACAACTATACATTTAGGTCAAAAAGCTTTAATAAAGCTTGACAAACTATTTACCGTGGTTTATAGTTAAAAGCAATATATTTCCAAAATATAAAACCATAATAATTATGATAATATGAAACTTTTAACAACAATAGAAGCAGGGCGAAAGTTAGGAATAACCTATCAGCGAGTTATAGCGCTCATTAAAGCTGGCAGACTACCGGCAAAAAAGATGGGGCGAGACTGGATTATTAAAGAAAAAGACTTAAAGCTTGTGGCTGACCGAAAACCAGGGCGACCGAAGCAATAATTTTTTTATGGAGGAGAAAAGATGAAACTACAAGTAATTTTTACTCTTATCATTGTCTTTTTTTTGTCGGCATGTAGTGGCCTGAGGATTAATGTTGGTGTTGATTCAATTTGTGCTTTTGACGACAGCCCTCGTGATTTATTAAAAGAACTTAACGTTAAAAAAGAATACATTTTAACATCTGAGATTAAAGATATAGACCAAACAGATTTGCAGTTCAAAGAGTATGCACGTTATGTCGAGAGAGTGCTTGCTGCTAAAGGTTATGTCAGGACAAATGATGCTCGTTCGGCTGATTTAGTAATTGGTTTATTTTACGCCATAAGCAAGCCGCGAGAACATCAAAAAACTGTTCCATTTCCGGTATACGGTCAAACCGGCATATCGTCTTCGAGAACTTCTGGGACACTTAACACTTACGGCAATTATGGGACATATTCTGGTACAACGACTTACACACCATCCTATGGAATAACAGGCTTTGTACCTGTTACAACCACACACGTCTCTTATACACAAATGATTATACTTGAGGCTTACGATTTCAACGAATATGAAAAGATAAAAAAATGGAATTCACTATGGAAAATAACCGCCAGCAGTGTAAATTCTTGTGGTGATCTTAGAATAGCCTTTCCGATGTTAGTTGCAGCTTTAAAGCCTTATATCAATGTAAATACCGGGAAGGAAATTAGTATTTGGATAAACGAAAATGATAAGAAAGTTAAAGAAGTCAAAGGCACTGCTAACAAGAAAAAATAACAATAAAACAACACGGGCCAGATCAGGACTGTCAAAAAGTGATAAACCCCGGTCACCGGCTCGTGGTAAATAAATCGGGGAGAAAGGGGGTGAGCTTATGGCTTGTATTGCAAAAAGGCGTAACCGGTATGTTATAGATTTTTATGACAATCATGGTAAAAGGCGCTGGAAAACATTACCGAAGGGCACGACCAAGAAAAAGGCAAGAGAAGCAATGAGGGATATTGAAGACCAGCTTGCAAGGGGTATTTACCTACCTGATAAGAAGGTTCCTACTTTTGCCAAAGTTGCAGAAGATTGGCTTAATTACAAAAAACCGAATCTCAGAGAATCAACGTGGTCAGTTTACGAGGGTCATACCAAAAACCATTTTCATGAACTGGACCATCTCAAGGTCAACGTGATTACCACGGCAAGAATTGAGAAGTTTATCACAGACCGGCAAAATAAGGGTATGAATATCTTGACCCTCAGAAAGATACTTGTAACCCTGGGCCAAATCATGGCTTATGCTGTTAGACACAAATATATTGACCATAACCCGGTCAGAGATGCGGAGAGACCTAAAGGGCAAGGAGAAGCCAAAAAGCAGAAGATAAGGATTTTTACTCCTGCCGAAATCAACGCACTCATTGAGGCTGAAACTGATCAAAAATACAGAACCCTTTTCATGCTGGCAATTATGAGCGGAGCAAGGCAGGGTGAATTATTAGGACTGAAATGGACTGATGTTGATTGGTTCAATAGTCAAATTCATATTCAAAGGACTTTCAATAATCAGAAATGGTATGACGTTAAAACCAAAACTTCAAACCGGAAAATTGATTTAGGGCCTACAATGATGGCAGAACTTAAAAAATGGAAAATAGCTTGTCCACCAAATGACCTTGACCTTGTATTCCCCAATAATGCCGGCAGGCCAATTAATCACAACAATCTTGTAAAAAGGCATTTTAAACCCTCTTTAAAGGCTTCTGGACTATCTAAAATCAGATTCCATGACCTAAGACATACCTATGCAAGCCTTTTAATTGAGCAAGGAGAAAACCCAAAATACATTCAAACTCAACTCGGACATTCAAGTCCAACGGTTACATTAAACGTGTATGCTCACTTGATGAAAGAGGTAAATCAAGAGTCTGCTTGCAGGCTTGAAAAGGCAATTTTTGAGACAAGTGGTAGCAAAATGGTAGCAAACACTAAAAAAGGAGCTACAGCTAATGCTGTAACCCCTTGATTTTTCTGGTAGGCACGAGTGGATTTGAACCACCGACTTCTACCGTGTCAGGGTAGCGCTCTCCCCCTGAGCTACGTGCCTGTATGTTTTGCATTCAGATACCACCGGCTTATTTTCGTGTCAAGGCAAATTGACCTTACAACGACATTTATCGTTACCCGCATCTCGTAACCCGCAACCCGTAACCCGTAACCTGCAACGATTGCTCGTAACAAAAAAAGAAGCATCTTCTAAATTGAGCTGGTAAGTTGCGTTGTCAGGTTAATTACCCTGCATGGTTGTTTATCATGGCATTCTGAAGAATATTCAGCCCCTTGTAAACATAATGCAAACCGGACATGATAGTCAGCACCGCTGTCAGCCAGTAAAGTGAATATGCTATTGATGAAACACCTTGAATTTCTGTTTGAAGGAGGGTGAGAAAAACAGTCAAAAGCTGCGCCGCTGTGGTACATTTACTGACAATGCTTGGTTTTATTTCAACTCTTATATTTGTCATTGCAAAAATAAACATTCCGATAGCTATCAAAACATCGCGGCTTATTACAATTACCGTCAACCATGGTGGAATGATATTTAAAATCGCAAGAGACACATAAGCGGCAGTTAAAAGAAGCTTGTCTGCAATGGGATCGAGATAAGCTCCCAGTGTTGTATGCTGATTGAAACATCTTGCAATAAAGCCGTCCAGACCGTCACTGATGCCTGCTATGGTAAACACTATCAATGCTGAGGAATAAAGATTTTTCAACAGGAAAATAACGAACAAAGGTGTAAGCAAAATCCTGATAAGTGTTAAAATGTTAGGAATGTTTATTGCCATATCTGATGGGTTCGATTTTTACGAATGAGCCAATTTCAAAACGTCCCCTTTTGTCCGATATCTGCGTCAGGCTCAAATTTTAATCCTCGAAATACTACATGTATTCCTGTGGTTAATCCGCCTCAGGCGGATCGCCTTCCTTGATCTCGAACAAAATTGAACATTTTGAAACCGCCTCAAATTCATTACTGAACAGGATGAGATTGACTTCCGATAAGCTCTATCTTTAACTGACTATCTGATACATCGTAAATATTTATCCCAAACGATTCAAAAGCCTTGAGCATCAAAGCAGCAGCAAGCTCTTTGGTTTTCCCGTT